>JADGCD010000049.1:229-11571 GCA_015229165.1 Nitrospinota bacterium
GCGGAGGTAAAAATAGCCCCGCTGGTGACCCACGTGGTCGACGTCAACTACGAGCTGGCCTCGGCCATGAAGGGGAACCTCGAATCGATCAAGAGCGAACGGGGTTCGGTCGACATCAACGAGCGGACCAACACCCTCATCGTCAAGGACACCCGCGAGAAGATCGCCGAGATGCTCAAGCTGATCGAGCGGCTCGACAAGCGGGAGCCGCAAGTGCTCATCGAGTCGCGCATCGTCGAGGTGAGCCACCAGGCCACCCGGGAGTTGGGGGTCCAGTGGGGGGGCTTTAGCAGCCAGACCACCGGCGGCATCTTCCCCCACACCATCGGCGTCACCGGCGGCATCAACCCCGGCGGCCCCAACAGCCCGCAGGGAGGGACCGCCGTCAACACCGCCGGAACCAACGTCCCCATGGCCGGCATCGGCATCACCCTCGGACACATCAACGGCACCGCCCTGCTGGACGCCAAGCTCTTGGCCATGGAAGACGCCGGCGACGGACGGATCGTCTCGATGCCGAAGATCACCACCATGAACAACAAAAAGGCGCTCATCGAGTCGGGCCGCGAGGTTCCCTACTCCACCACCTCCGCCGACGGCACCAAGACCGAATTCAAGAAGGCGGTCCTCTCGCTGGAGGTGACGCCGCACGTCACCCCCAACGATCTGGTCCGCTTGGAGATCTCCGCCAAGAAAGACGCCGCCGACTTCGCCAACACCACCACCGCAGGACCCCCCATCCTGACCAAGCGGGCCCAGACCGAAGTGCTGGTGGCCAACGGCGACACGGCGGTGCTTGGCGGCCTCTTCTCCAACACCGACCAGGACAACACCCGGAAAGTGCCCGGCCTCGGCGACATCCCCCTGCTGGGCTGGATGTTCAAGGGGACCACCGGCATCAAGAACAGCGAAGAGCTCCTGATCTTCATCACCCCCAAGGTGCTGGAATAAGCGACGCGAGAAGAAGAGGAACAGCATGAAGACCATGGACACCATCCGACGCCTTGCCCTGGCGGCCCTGTTGCTTGCGGCGCCCGCATTCCTGACCTACTGCGGCAACGCCGACGGGGGACAGCAGGTCTCCACCGACCATGTGGGCCCCGTGGGCCCCACCACCCCCAACGGCTACTACTTCGAGATGACCGTCAGCCCGCAGACCATCACCAGCGGGTCGAACGTCTCCATCACCGTGCAGGTCTACGACGAGCAGGGGAACGCCGCGGCGGACGTGCTGGTAGTCTTCGCGGGCGCCTCCAACGACCCGAAGGAGTCGTCGGTGGTCACCGGGGTCAACGGGCAGGGCTACTTCATCCTCCAGGTGAAAGGGCCCCCCAGCAGCTACACCTACGTCACCTGCACCGTCGAGGACAAGCAGCTGACCGTGCCGGTGTACATCACGCCGGGCACTATCAGCGCCGCCTGACGGGACGCATGGGAGGAAAAAGCCCCCGCCGGGTCGTGAAGGTCGATCTGGGGGAGCGGGGATACGACATACTGGTCGGGCCGGGGAGTCTCGGCCCGGAAGCGGGACGACGGATCGGCCGCCTGGGAGACCGGGGGCTGATCGTCACCAACGCCGCCGTCGATCGGCTCTACGGCGACCGGTTGCGGGACGGGCTGAAAGCCGCCGGGGTGGAAGCCGAAACGCTTCGCATCGGCGACGGAGAGAAGTACAAGACCATGGCCGCCGTGGGAAAAATCCACGACCGGCTGGTGGCCCGGCGGTTCGACCGGCGGGGAATGGTGATCGCCCTCGGTGGAGGGGTCACCGGCGACATCGCGGGATTTGCGGCCGCCTCCTACATGCGGGGGGTCCGGTTCGTCCAGGCGCCCACCACGCTGCTGGCCCAGGTCGATAGCTCGGTCGGCGGCAAGACCGGCGTGAACCACCCGAAGGGGAAGAACCTCATCGGGGCGTTCCACCAGCCGTCGTTGGTGGTGGCCGACACCGGGACACTGTCGACCCTGCCGAAGGACGAAGTGTTGTGCGGGGTAGCGGAGGTTGTAAAATACGGCCTCATCGCCGACCGGGCCTTTTTCGGATGGCTGGAGAAGGAGATCGGAGCGCTGACGGCCCTTGACGCGGCGACGGTGGTGAAAGCGGTGACCACCTCCTGCCGGATCAAGGCGGCGGTGGTGGGACGGGACGAACGGGAGGCCGGAGAGCGGGCCATCCTGAACTTCGGCCACACCGTCGGCCACGCCGTCGAGGCGCTGACCGGCTACCGGGCTTGGAAGCACGGACAGGCGGTGGCCATCGGCATGCGGGCCGCCGCGGAGCTCTCCCGGATCAAGGGAGGGCTGACCGACGGCGAGGTCGGGCGGACGATACGGTTGCTGGAAGAGGCGAACCTCCCGGCGCGGTTGCCGAAAGGGCTGTCCGACCAGGCGTTGATCAAGGCCATGGGGCACGACAAAAAGGCCCTCGGCGCGACGATCCGCTTCGTCCTGCTCGACGGCATCGGAAAAGCGGCGATCAGCGGGGACGTGACCCGCGACGAGATAAAAGAAGCCTTGGCCCGAAGCCGGGGGTAGCGGGACGCCGGAAGCGTGTCGGCGACCTGACGAGATGAAGGAAAACGCGGGACGCCCCGGGCGCCCCGAAACGAATCGACAAACCGAAAGGTGGAACGGAAGATGAAAACGATCTGGCGCATGGCCGGACGCGCGACGGCCACGATTTTTGCGGCGCTTCTGGTCGTCGCCACGGGAAGCGTCGGCTGCGGCGGCTCCCTCGTCGACAACCGGCCCAGCAACGCCTCCGATGAACCGAGCCTCACCCTGACCGCCTCGACCAAGACCCAGACCAGCACCACCAGCCCGGTGGTCCGGGCCAACGGGCGCGACTCGGTGTTGCTGGAGGCCGAGGTCTCCGGCCTGTCGCAGATGGTCGGTTTCTACATCCCGGCCACCTACGGCGCCATCAGCACCACCGCCTCCACCGTCATCGACGTGGACGGGTACGTCTACTTCACCGCCGACCGCTCCGGCGTGGCCCGCGCCACCATGGTCGCCGGTCTTTCCGCCGGACGGTCGGAGATCATCGCCCGCTCCAAACACATCACCGCCGCGCTGCCGGTCAACTTCGAGTTCGCCACCCTGGCCCTCTCTCCGGCCACCATGACCCTCTCCTCGCAGGGGGCCCGGGGCGTCCTGACCGCCTTCGGCGCCATGCCCCCGGTGGCGTTCACCAGCTCCGACCCGGCAGCCATCAAGCTGACCAAGCTCGACGACACCAGCGTCCGGGCCGTGGTCCACGACCTGGGCGCCCTGGTGGCCACCGGCACCACCGGCGTCACCATCAACGCCCGCGACGCCGAGGGGCAGTCGGCCACCGCCGTCATCACCGCCGTCCTCTCCTGCTTCAACGGCACCATCGCGGTCTCGCCGACCACCGGCCTTGCCGCCAGCGGCGGCGGAACGGCCACCGTCTCCCTGCTGGTCACCGACCAGGACCGGGCCAGTTGGGACAGCGTCGAAGTCATGGCCCACTATCCCAACGGCGCCGCTCCGGCCACCGTCACCCTGACCCCCTGGGTCACGCCGGGGCTCTTCCAGGCCAACTACACCCTCACCTGCGGCGCCTGCGTGGCGACCGACCTCATCCGGTTCGACTACTCGGATCTCGGCTCCGACTGCCAGACCCCCCGCGTGGCTTCGGCCACCTACACGCTGGGATAACCGGCGCTACCGTCCGCACGCCGGGGAGCCTTCGGGCTCCCCGGTTTTTTTTGACCGCCCCCCGCCCCGGTGTACGATAGAGCACCATGAAGATCATCGACCGGTACATTCTGGCGGAGTTTTTTCGCATCTTCCTTCTCGCGTTGGCGACCCTTGCGGTCTTCTACGAGATGGTGGTCTTTCTCGACATGGTCGGCTACTTCGTCAAGTTCGGCGCCACCGCCGACGAGATCGCCCGTTACATGATCTTCAAGCTCCCGATGGCGATCTTCCATCTGACCCCCATCTGCATACTGCTGGCCGCCCTGTTGACCTCGGCGACCCTCTCCCGTCACGCCGAGATGACCGCGATGAAGGGCGCCGGGCTGTCGACGTTCAGGATCGCCGCCCCCGTCCTGATCGCCTCGGCGGCGGTCAGCGGCCTGATGTTCCTCGACAGCGAGTACCTCTTCCCCCTGTCGGCCCGGGAGACCAACCGGATCTACATCGAAGAGATCAAGGGACAGGCCCGCAAGTCCCTCTTCGCCAACGAGGGGTTCTGGTACACCGGCGACGACGGCGCCGTCTGGAACATCGGCCATGTGGATCTGGCCCGGCGCCGGATGTCGGACCTGTCGATCTTCCGGTTCGACGAAACGGGCCACCGGATTCTCCGTCGCGCCACCGCCCGGGAGGGGACGATGGTCGACGGGGCATGGGTCTTTTCAGGGTATGTGGAGCGGACCTTCGGCCACGACGGAACCTTCACGGAGGAGCGGTGGGACAAGAAGGAGGTTCCGCTGACGCTGGTGGAGAGCGAAGACTTCAACAAGGTGGCGCTCGACCCGGAGGAGATGAACCTGGCCCAGATGAACGAGTATGTAAACGACCTCAAAGCCAAGGGGTACGACGCCACCCGCTACCAGGCCGAGATGCACGCCAAGCTGGCGTTCCCCCTGATTTCGCTGGTGATGCCGCTGATCGCCTTTCCCATGGGAATCCGTTCCTCCCGGTCGGGGGGGGCGTTGGTGGGGGTCGGATTCGCCCTGGTCATCGGGGCGCTGTTCTGGTTCCTTTTCTCCATGGGGGTGGCCATGGGGCGGGCCGGGCGTCTGCCGCCGGAGTTCTCCGCCTACGGCGCCCATCTGGTCTTCGCGTCGTGGGGCCTGCTGATGCTGACGGGAAAGGGTCGGTAATCATCCCTTGCCGCATCGGTCGTGCGTCTCTACAATGGAGACGGGGGGGGATTCCCCGAAAGACGCGAGACGTAATGAAAGTACTGTTGGTCGAAGACGACGCCCTGATGCGGAAGATGATCGCCAAGACGATTCTCTCCCGCTTCCCGGATATTGAGTTCGTTGAATGCCCGAGCGTTCCCGAGGCGAAGGAAGCCTACGACGGGGGGATGAAGTTCGACTTCGCGTTGGTCGATTTCGAACTGATCCAGGGAACCGGCTACGATGTGGTGAACCACATCCGGGTGGAGCGCAAGGACAAGCTGCTGCCGATCATGATGTGCACGTCCCATCAGGACCGGAAAACGGTCCTGAAGATGCTCGAGCTGGGGGTGAACGACTATCTGGCCAAGCCGTTCCAGCCGAAGAAGATCATCGAGAAAGTCGAGCGCCTGGTGGAACGGGGCCAGCGCATCCGCGAGTCGATCGAACGGCGCAAGCAGCAGGCCGCCAACGGCGACCAGCCGACTCCCGCCCCTTCGCCGATCACCGCCGCCGCAGCCGCCGCATCGACGGCGTCGGTCGCCCCGGTGGCGGCCACGTCGGCTCCCGCCACTCCCGCACCGAAGGGAACGGAGCCGAAGAAAGGGTCGGCCAAGCACGGCGAGCTGGGTGACGGGATCATCGACGATTCGGACAGCGGGTCGGTGGAGTATATCGACCTGAAAAATACGACCGACGACGAGGAGCATATCGAAGTCTCCGACGACATGTTCCTCTAACCCCCCCTACGCGGGGGGGGCGCGATCCTCCTCCCGTCATCGCAAGGGCGCGTCTTCGCCGCGCAATCATTGACCGGATGAGAACGCTCCCTGCTTTCGTAGCTCCTAACGCGGGCTTGCGCCTGTCCCCTTCCTGGCTCTCTCTACTGGGTGCGTCTTCGCCGCACAACTCTTGACAGGTGAAGGGGGGTGCGAAGTACCCCCGGAACGGAAACCAGAACAACTACCGGGGGTGCGTAGACGCCGACTCTTGTTGAGTAACGGGGGGAAGAGAAAACCCCCGGTCAGGAGACCGGGGGTTTTTACATGCTACGGGGCAGAGGGGTTATTTCTTGCCCGGGTCCGCGTTGTCCACGAACTCCGCATCCACCACATCGTCCGCCGGTTTCGCCTCGGCGCCCCCTTCGGCTCCGGCCTGGGCCGACTGGGCCTGCTGGTAGATCACCTCCGCCAGCTTGTGGGAAGCGGCGGTCAGTTTTTCGACGGCCCCTTTCAGCGCCGTCGGGTCGCTCCCCTTCATCGCCTCCTTGGCCGCTTCGAGGGCCGATTCCAGCTCTTTGCGGTCCCCTTCGGCCAGCTTGTCGCCATGCTCCTTCAGCGACTTTTCGGTCTGGTAGACCATCGAGTCGGCCTGGTTGCGGGTCTCCGCCATTTCCTGGAACGCCTTGTCCTTGTCGGCGTTGACCGCCGCCTCGTCCACCATCTTCTTGATATCGTCATCCGACAGCGACGAAGACGAAGTGATGGTGATCTTCTGCTCCTTGCCGGTCCCCTTGTCCCGGGCCGAGACGTGGACAATGCCGTTGGCGTCGATGTCGAACGTCACTTCGATCTGCGGGATACCCCGGGCGGCCGGGAGAATCCCTTCGAGGTGGAACCGCCCCAGCGTCCGGTTGTCGGCGGCAGTGGGGCGTTCCCCCTGCAGGACGTGGATTTCGACGCTGGTCTGGTTGTCGGCGGCGGTGGAGAAGGTCTCCGACTTCTTGGTCGGGATGGTGGTGTTCCGCTCGATCAGCTTGGTCATCACCCCGCCCAGGGTTTCGATGCCGAGCGACAGCGGGGTGACGTCGAGAAGGAGGATGTCCTTGACGTCCTTCGACAGCACGCCCGCCTGCACGGCCGCGCCCAGCGCCACCACCTCGTCCGCGTTGACCCCTTTGTGGGGCGCCCGGCCGAAGTAGTCCCCCACCAGCTTTTCCACCATCGGGGTCCGGGTGGAGCCGCCGACGAGGATCGCCTCGTGGATCTCCGACGGGGCGAGCCCGGCGTCTTTCATGGCCGATTCGACGGGGCGCTTGGTCCGCTCCACCAGGTCAGCGATCATCCCTTCGAAGCGGGAGCGGGTCAGCGTGACCTGCATATGCTTCGGCCCCGCCTGGTCGGCGGTGAGGAACGGCAGGTTGATTTCGGTTTCGGGGGCGCCGGAAAGCTCCTTCTTGGCCTTCTCCGCCGCTTCCTTGAGCCGCTGCAGCGCCATCACGTCCGCCGACAGGTCGATGCTGGTGTCCTTTTTGAACTCGGCGATGAGCCACTCGATGATCCGCTGGTCGAAGTTGTCGCCCCCCAGATGGGTGTCGCCGTTGGTCGATTTGACCTCGACCACGTTGTCGCCCAGTTCGAGGATCGAGATGTCGAAGGTGCCGCCGCCAAGATCGTACACGGCCACCATCTCGTCTTTTTGCTTGTTGAGCCCGTAGGCCAGCGCCGCGGCGGTCGGTTCGTTGATGATGCGCAACACCTCCAGCCCGGCGATCTTCCCGGCGTCCTTGGTGGCCTGCCGCTGGGCGTCGTTGAAGTAAGCCGGCACGGTGATGACCGCCTGGGTGACGGTCTCGCCGAGGTAATCTTCAGCGGCGGCTTTCAGCTTCTGCAGGATCATGGCGGAGACTTCTTCCGGGCTGTACTGCTTGTCCCGGATATTGATATGGACCCCCCCCTTGCCGGCGGAGACGACCTTGTAGGGGACCATTTTCATCTCTTCGTTGACTTCGTCGAAGCGGCGTCCCATGAACCGCTTGATGGAGAAGACGGTGTTCTCGGCGTTGGTGATAGCCTGGTTCTTGGCCGCCTGCCCCACCAGCGTCTTGCCGTCCTTGGTGAACGCCACCACCGACGGGGTGGTCCGGGCGCCCTCCTGGTTGACGATGACTTTCGGCTCGCCCCCTTCCATGACCGCCACCACCGAGTTGGTGGTGCCGAGGTCGATCCCGATGATCTTGCCCATTGTCTTCTCCTGCGACTTTGTAATCAAAGCGTTATCGTTTTCACCCCCCGTCGCGTCCCAAAGCGGGCGTTCGGCGCGGGATCGTTTCCCGTCACCGGTATAAGACCCCCCCTCCCCGGCGTCAAGCGGGGGGCGGGGGTAAACGGGGAAACAAGGCATTTTCCCGGCGGTTTGCTACAATGTTCCATCCACGAAGAAAGGAGCCCCGTGCTGACACCCGAAGGACGCGCCACCGTGCAGGGGTTTTTGACCCGCCTCAATTATCTCTGGATGGTCATGCTCGGCCTGGTGGGGGTCTACGTGGCGATCACCCTGCTCCTCGTCCGGGGGGGAATGAACCTGTTGGGGGTCGATCCTTCCCTCTTTCCCCTTTTCACCGCCACGCTGGCCCTGATCGGCGCGGGGGAGATTCTGGCGATGCTCTGGCTCGACCGCCGTTTCGCCACCCCGGCCAGCCTGCGCCGCTTCATCGCCGGAAAAGGCGCCACGGCCATCAATATCGAAATCCCCGATCCCCGCACCCTCGACGACGACCGGGCGGCGTTGGCGCTGCTCCCCCACTATTTTCAGGCGGCGGTGATCCGCTGGTCGCTCATCGAGGTGGTGGGGGTCTACGGATTGGCGCTTGCCTTTTTGACCGGACAGACCCTGATGCCGTCGGTCTTCTACGCCATGACCGTGGCGTTGCTGATCTGGCGTCGGGCGAATATCGGCGAGGTGGAGGGGCTGTTGGCGACCGTTCGGACGATGGACGACGGTCAGTAGCCGGACCCGCCTCCCGCGATCTCTTTCTCCAACTCGGCCAACGCCTCGGCCTTTTTCGCAAGGTTCCCCGCCAGCGCCCGTTCCGCGAACCGTTGGTACCGGTGGGTCCCCCCCCCCTCGACAATCCGTTTCTCGTCCGCCAGCGTCGCCGTAAGAACCTCCCGCAACCGGACCAGCGACGGATCGCGGGCGCTCGAGAGGTCGTCGAGCAATCGCTCCTTCCGGGCCAGGTCGGGGGCGATCCGCTCCTTGATCATGTTCATCCGGGCCTTGTTGACCCCGCTGGCGGTCAGCTCCCGGTCCCGGGCCACCTCGGCGGTCAAAAGGTTCCAGACCTCCTCGTGGGTGGCCGACGGGAACGACCGCTCCCCCGCCACCGCCGGGAGAGCCAGCGCCAGCAGCAGCGCCATTCCGAGAAAAGCGTGTCGGGCATCCCATCGGCCCCTTTGTCTCATGGTCGGCTCCTGTTATAATCCGGCTTTGTTCCAAGGAGACCAGTATAAATGCAAGCCCCGCTGATCCGTAAGCTCGAAGCCGAGCTGGAGGAGCTGAACCACGAACTGCGCATCACCCTCCCCGCCGAGCTGAAGCGGGCCGCCGACTACGGCGACCTGTCGGAGAACGCCGAATACGACGCCGCCAAAGAGCGCAAGCGGATGGTCGAATCACGGATTTCGATTCTCCAGAAGCGGATCAGCGAGATTCTCTCGATCAACATCAACGCCATCCCCACCGACCGGGTGGGGCTCGGCTCCACGGTGACGCTCGAAGACCTCGACAGCGGCGACGAGGTGATCTACCACTTCGTCTTTTCCGAAGAGGTCGATCCCGAGAAGGGAAAGATCAGCCTCGCCTCCCCCATCGGCAAGGGGATGGTGGGACGCAGCGTCGGCGACGAGATCACCGTCACCACTCCCAAGGGGGTGCGCAAATTCGAAGTCGTCGAGCTGGTCACCTATCATGACAAGAAGGAAGCGGGAACGCTCTGACACCCTTCGGCAGCCTTGCGGCTGTTCTCATCCCCACTCCCCCGCTCATACTTGGGCCTTGACCGGTGAAGGGGAGAAGAGTCCGCCGAGGCGTGGTCCTTGCCTTGCGGCTCCCCCCTTCCCCACGTCCCCGGCGAAGACCCCCATTCCATGAGACGGTCTCAAGAGACTGCGGCCTTATTCTTGCCGGTCGTCACTCCTCCCCCAGCAGCTCGCCGAAATATTTTTCCTCCCGACGGTCGCCGACGAGCGTCATCATCGGCGCCCCGTAGCCGCAGGAGGTCTGCACCCGGTAGACGTCGAAGAGGAAGAGTTGTCGCACCCGGTCGGCGTGGGGAAGGTCGGCGAACGTCCCTCCCATCAGACGGGTGAAGTCGTCGCTCCCCGGCGCAACGACCCGTCCGGTGACGTAGAACCGGAGGATCAGCGGCTTCTCGCCGAACGAGACGAACAGCAGCGTCCCCTTCCCCCCGGCGGCCAGATGCTTTGCCGTCTGGTTCCCCGACCCGTGGAAATCGGCGTAGACCGCCTCGTGGGGGCCGAGAACCCGCAGCGCGTCGAGCCCCTTGGGAGAGAGGTTCACATCCCCCCCGGCCGGATCGGCGGTGGCGATGAAGAAGAGGGGCTGCGCCCGGGCGAACGCCGCCAGATGATCGGCGATATGATCCCATTCCTTTGCCATTATTATCCTTTCCTTTGGGGGTCGATGGCGAACCCGGCCCAGACGAGAAGCCAGAGGGCCAGACCCGCCACGCCGATGGCCGTAGCGCCGGGGGGCGGGGGGCCGACAAGGTTTGCGACGTACATGACGGCCAGAAAGGCGACCAACGCAATGAAGCCGACCTTCCGCCTCCCGGTGGGCGCCGCCGTCCGCCAGAAGAGCCACGCCCCCCCGGCGAAAAGGGCATACTCCACCGCCAGCGTCGCCGACAACGAGTTCCACAGCCCGAAACCGTACTTCTCTCCACCGGGGTAGATCGGCAGGTCGGGGCGATGAGCCACCAGGTCGAGGAGCCAGTGGCTGACCGTCAGCCCCGCCAGCAGGAGCCCTCCGGCCACATCGTTCCGAAGCAGGGCGTATCCCCCGCCGAAGAGTAGCCCCCACGCCGCGACCCCAAGAAGCGAATGGGTCCACGGATAGGCGACGAAGTCGAGCGGCGTGACCCGCGTGATCCCCGGCGCCACCGCCACCTCCTCCAGCCCGGTCAGCAGAAAGAGGGGCCAGAGAAGATCGACAAGCGACGACGCCCCGATCAACAGGCCGAGGGAGAGCCGGGGGGCGATCCGCTTGGCCCCCATGGCGACGCCGTAATGGGCGATGAACATGTGTGGCTCCCGTGGGTTGATCGACAAGCGGGGGACAGGGGAAATCCCGCCTTTAGCCACTCTACACCAACCGGTCGCCCTTAACACAATCCTAACCATATGTTTCCTAACGTTCTTCTAACCCTCAGTCGGTTGGCGGCGCCGCATACTCCCTCGTGTGTTAGTGCGATTCACGCCTTCCATTAGGTATGGGGGGCGAATCATAACCGAACGTTCTGAGGAGAACAGACGAATGAAGAAGTCTCTTATCGCTTTCGGGATGGCGGTCGCCGCGTCGACCATCGCCCTCCCCGCCCCGGCTTCGGCCGCGGACGACAAGGTCGTCATGTACGAAAACGGCGACATGAAGATCACCGCCTTCGGCGACATGCGCTTCCGCTGGGAGTCCGACACCACCAAGCAGACCGGCAAGGACGACAAG
>JADGCD010000004.1:0-1088 GCA_015229165.1 Nitrospinota bacterium
GACCTGACCGGCGCGCTCCACCGCTCCGCCGACCGCCAGATCCTCCCCGAGGCGGGGCGCAAGGACCGGGTGATGGTGGTGGAGGACAGCCCCATCGTCAACCGGGTCTACCGGGAGATTCTGGAGCGGCACCGCTTCGACTACCAGATCGTGGCCGAACCGACGGTGGCGCTGGCGGCCATCCGCGACTTCATGCCCGACCTGATCCTGATGGACGCCCAGATGCCGGAGATCGACGGGTTCTCCCTTACCGGCATGATCCGGGCGGAGAAGCGCTTCTCCAACGTCCGGATCATCATGGTCACCTCCGACCAGAAGACCGAAAGCTTCCTCAAGGCGCTCCAGATCGGCGCCTCGGATTTCGTCACCAAGCCGTTCAACGAAGAGGTGCTGCTGGCCCGGATGCGGGTCCACCTGAACAACAAGCGGCTGTACGACGACCTGGCGGCCGCGTTCGGCGAACTGCGGGAGCTCAAGAACAAGCTGGAGCGGCTCTCCACCACCGACGGCCTCTCGGGGCTCTACAACCACCGCCACTTCTACGAGCTGTTCCTGGCGGAGACCGGGCGGTCGAAGCGGGAGAAAACGCCGCTGTCGTTCCTGATGTGCGACATCGACCATTTCAAAAAGTTCAACGACACCTGGGGCCATCTGGCCGGGGACAAGGTGATCCAGGCGGTGGCCCGGACCGTCAAGGAGACCTGCCGCGCCTACGACATCGTGGCCCGCTACGGGGGGGAGGAGTTCGCCGTGCTGGCCCCCGACACCGACATGGAGGGGATCGCCCAACTGGCGGAGCGGATTCGCTCTGCGGTGGAGCTGCTGGAAGTGCCGCTCGACGGGGAGGTTCTCAGGGTCACCAGCAGCGGCGGCTTTGCGGTCTGGAACGGGACCGAGTCGGTGAAGGATCTGATCAAGCGGGCCGACGAGGCCCTCTATGTGAGCAAGAAGGGGGGCCGCAACCGGGTCACTCCCGGCTGACGGCGAACCGGCCATGTCCGAACCGACCCGCCCCATGGGACCGCTGATGCGAAATCTCTCGGTTGCGGCGCTGACGGTGGGGCTGGCGCTTATGCTCCTGTCGGTCG
>JADGCD010000004.1:1098-28076 GCA_015229165.1 Nitrospinota bacterium
CCTCTGGCGGGAGGGGCGCGGCCAACTCCGGGAACGGGCGCTGGCGGACGCCGCCCGGATCGGCGACCGCTTCGCACGGCTGGCGGAGGGGGAGGGAAACGGGCTGGAGACCTTCGGACGCCTGCTCCTCTCCGACCCGGCGGTGGCCGACGCCCTCCATCGCCTCGACGCCGACCGGCTCGCCGCGGTTGCCACCCCCTTTCTCGCCCGTTACCCCCGCCGTTTCGTCCCACCGTCGCTGACTTTCGTCAACGCCGACGGCGCGCCGCTGGTCGCCCTTCCCCGGACCGCCGCCCGCCCGGACGTTCCTCCGCTGGACCGGGGAGAAGGGGGGCGCAGCCTCCATTTGGGAAAGGACGGGCTTCTGACGCTGGCCGTGGGGCTGCGGGCCGACCCGCCGAGGCAGGGGGGGGTGATCCTGCAGCGCCCGGTGGAGGGGCTCATCGCCCGGTCGGTGATGGAGGAAGGGTTCGAGATGGCGCTGGTGGGGCCGAAGGAGCGGGTCGACCGGCGGACATGGGAGGAGCGGACCCGGACGGAAGGGTGGAGCGTCCGGTGGGAGCGGCTGGGGAACATGATTCCGCTGGCGTCGCCGGGGGGGGAGGGGAGAGTGGCCCTGCTCGAAGGCGCCCTTGCCGCCGAAGGAACCTTCCCCCCCTACACCCAGTGGGCGGACGGCAAAACGACGGTGCAGGTGGTGGCTCTCCCTCTGCCGGGTCCGGCGCGGGCGCCGGGGGTGGCGTTGGCCGGGATACGGCCACTGGCCGAACCGGCCTCCCGGCCTCTCTGGGCGCCGGGAGGGGGGATCGTCCTGATCCTCGTCGGGGGAGCGGGGCTGCTCCGGTGGTTCCGGCGTCGGCTGGCCGAAGTCCGGGCCCGGGGGGGGGGAGGCGGCGGAAGGGCTGGCCGAAATCTCCCGCATCGCCCGCCTCGGACTCTGGGAATGGCGGCCCGAAGAAGGGGGCTTTCTCCTCTCCCTCGAGGCGCGCCGGATTTTCGGCCTGCCCGCCACCGACGGGAAGGTCTCCTACGACCGGATCATGGAGCGGGTGCATCCGGGGGACCGGCGCGCCGTGGGGGAGCGGATCGCCTGGCCCCGCCCCGGCGACCTCTCCTTTCGCGTTCCGATGGAGGACGGCGCCCTCAGGTTTCTCCGGGGGAGTCTTGAGCCCTCCCCTGCGCAGGGGGGGCGGGTGACCGGCTATGTGCAGGATCTGACCGAGCTGGCCCGGACCCAGGCCGACCTGAAGGAGAGCGAGGAGCGGTACCGGGAGCTGTCGATGGCGGCGACCGAGGGGATCGTGATCCACGACGGGGGGACCATCGTCGACGTCAACAACGCCTTCTGCCGTCTCATGGGGGGGTACGAGACCGACCTGACCGGCAAGAACCTCCTCGAACTGGCCCACCCGGACGATGTCAGCCTGCTGGCCGCGCGTCTGGAGAGCGAGCGGGACCGCTCCGAGCGGTTCCGCCTGCGGACGCTCGCCGGCGATACGGTGGTGGTGGAGATCACCTCCCGCTCCGCCCCCCGCCACGGGCGGATCGTCCGGATGAGCGCCGTCCGGGACATCACCGCCGCCATCCGGGCCGAGGAGCGGGCCGAGGGGCAGCGGCGTCTTCTGGCCCAGACCGACCGGCTCCGGTCGTTGGGGACGCTGGTGGCCGGCGTCGCCCACGAGATCAACAACCCCAACAGCTTCGTCATGTTCAACGCCCCGCTCATCGAACGGGCCTGGCGCGACGCCATCAGCCTGTTGGACGAGGTGGAGCGGGAGAAGGGCCCCTTTACCCTGGCCGGGATGCCCTACGCCCGGGTGCGGGGGGACGTGCCGACCTTCATCGAGAACATCCTCTCCGGCGCCCGGCGGATTCAGGAGATCGTGGAGAAGCTTCGCACCTTCGTCGGCGGGGCCGGGCCGGGGGAGATGGAGCTGGTCGATCCGGTCAAGGTGGTCGAGGAGGCGGTGGAGCTGCTGGCGCCTCTGGTGGCCCGGACGCGGGGGACGGTGACGCTACGCTCCGTGGGGCGGATTCTTCCGATTCGGGGACGGGCGGCCGAGATCGGGCAGGTGGTGGTCAACCTGGTGGCCAACGCCCTGCAGGCCCTGCCGGAGAAGGGGGGGCAGGTGACGGTCAAGACCGTGGGGGAGGCGGCTCTGGGGACCGTGGCCATCGTGGTGGAGGACGACGGGGCGGGGATCGCCCCGGAAGAGCTGGAGAAAATCTTCGACCCCTTCTACACCACCCGCCGGGGCGCGGGGGGGTCGGGGCTCGGGCTTTCGATTTCGCATACCATTGTGGAAGATCATGGGGGGCGCCTCACCATCGAGCCGCTCCCCGGCGCCGGGACCCGGGCCACCGCCCGCTTCCCGGTCGCCGCAGGACCGGATCGCTGAAGGAGCCCTATCCATGCGGGACGCCCCCATCCTTATCGTCGACGACGAACCGGCGCTTCTCGAGAGCTGCCGGATGACCCTCGAATACGCCGGGCACGGGGCGGTCCACGTCTGCGCCGACAGTCGGGAGGCGATGGCGGCGGTGGCCCGGATCAATCCGGTGGTGGTGGTGCTGGACATCAACATGCCCGGCGTCACGGGGGATCTCCTCCTCGACCGGTTGCAGGCCGATCGCCCCGAGGTGGCGGTCATCATGCTGACGGGGCTCTACGACATCGACACCGCCGTCGACCTGATGAAGCGCGGCGCGGTCGATTTCCTGACCAAACCGGTGGAGCCGAAGCGGTTTCTGGCGGCCATTCAGGGGGCGCTCACCCGGGCCGATCTGACCCAGGAGCGGGACGCGCTGGCCCGGCATCTTCTCACGGGGGGGGTCGACCATCCCGAAGCCTTCGACGCCATCGTGACGGTCTCCCGGAAGATGCGGGCGATTTTCCAGTACATCGAAGCGGTGGCGCCCACCGGCCGGGCGGCGCTGATCACCGGCGAGTCGGGGGCGGGCAAGGAGCTGGTGGCCCGGGCCATCCATGCGGTCTCGGGGGTCGGGGGCGCCTTTGTGGCGGTCAACGCGGGGGGGCTGGACGACACCCTTTTCTCGGACACGCTCTTCGGCCACCGGAAGGGGGCTTTCACCGGGGCCGACAGCGACCGGGCGGGGCTTATCGAACAGGCGGCCGGGGGGACGCTGTTCCTCGACGAGATCGGCGATCTTCCCCCCACAGCGCAGGTCAAGCTGCTTCGTCTCCTGCAGGAGGGGGAGTATTTCCCGCTGGGGGCCGACCGGCCGCGCCGCTCGGACGCCCGGATCGTGGTGGCGACCCATGTCGACCTGGCCCGCCGGGTCTCCGACCGCTCGTTCCGGCAGGATCTCTATTTCCGACTCAAGACCCACCATATCGCCCTGCCGCCGCTTAGGGAGCGGCTCGAAGACCTCCCGGCGCTGGCGCAACATTTTCTCGACGCCGCCGCCCGCACGTTGGGCAAGGAGCCGGTCTCGGCCAGCCGGGAGCTGCTGGCGCTCCTGTCGTCGTATCCTTTTCCGGGCAACATTCGGGAGTTGGAGGGGGTGATCTTCGACGCGGAGAGCCAGCGCAACGGCCCGCGTCTCTCGCTGCCGACGTACGAGGCGATCCTGGACCGGGCGCGGCGCGATCTTCCGGCGGAGCTGAAGGGGATGTGGAGGGAGCGGGTGGAGCCTCTCTTCACGCTTGCCGAGACGCAGACGCTGCCGACGCTCAAGGAGGCGGAGCAGGGGCTTATCGACGAAGCGATGCGCCGTGCGGACGGGAACCAGACGGTGGCGGCCCGGCTCCTCGGCCTTTCCCGCACGGCGCTGAACAAGCGGCTCAATAAACGATCCGACGACTGACAGGCGCAGGCCTGCGCTCTTCCCGGCGCCTACTTCACGAGGCCGCCCCCTTCGTGGGCTCAGTCACGACCGGTCAAGGGGGCTTTCATGCACAAGCCGTTGCCGGTTGCGCAGGCCTGTCCCCTTCCCAACGCCCACTCCACGAAGCCGCCCCCTTCGTGGGCTCAGTCGCGACCGGTCAAGGGGGCTTTCATGCACAAGCCGTTGCCGGTTGCGCACGCCTGCCCCCTTCCCGGCGCCCTGTCCACGGGGCGCGCACTTCGTATGCCACAACGGTCTCTACCCAAGCTCCGTCGCACTGGTGTGAAAATCGGCACACCGTGAAAAGCGGCACATCTGCATAAGGCGTTGAAACGGCACGATGTTTTGTGCAAGTCGCCTTTCGCCTGTGCAGAACGGTACAGGGGGATGGTGTGTGGTCGTTTTGTATCGCATTGATATTAAAAATGTAAGCGGTCTTGGTGTTTTGGCCCGGTTCCTGCTTTGGTAAGGGACAAGAGCGTGGGCCAAATCAGGGGATTGGCCGACGATCTGATCCCGAGTCCGCTTGCGGATTCGGAATTAAGCCGCCACCGTCGAGCATTCTATGCCCGACGAACCCGCGTCTGGCGCCCACCAGACGCGGGTATTTTTTTTGCCCGCATCCGCCCCCTTCGTCGATAACCAAGGAGCCAACGATGAGCGCAATCACCACGAAAGACGGCACGAGAATCTACTATAAGGACTGGGGCAAGGGACAACCTGTGGTGTTCAGCCACGGCTGGCCCCTTAGCGCGGATAGCTGGGAGGCTCAGATGCTGTTCCTTGCCTCAAGCGGCTATCGTTGCATCGCCCATGACCGACGCGGCCATGGCCGGTCGAGCCAGCCTTGGAGCGGCAACGATATGGATACCTATGCCGACGACCTCTCTGAACTCATCGAAACGCTCGACCTTGAAAACGCCGTCCTGATCGGCTTCTCGGCCGGCGGAGGCGAAGTGGCCCGGTATATAGGCCGTCACGGGGCGAAACGTGTGGCCAAAGCCGCGCTCATCTCCGCCGTAACGCCATTGATGCTCAAGACGGCGGCCAATCCCGGCGGAATACCTATTGAAGTTTTCGATGAGCTCCGCCAAAACTCCATCAAAGACCGATCACAACTTTACAAGGATCTCGCCAGCGGCCCGTTCTTCGGGGCCAACAGGCCAGGCGCCAAAGTCTCCCAAGGTGTGATGGACTCGTTCTGGTTGCAGGGAATGCGGGCAGGGCACAAGAATACGTTGGATTGTATCAAGGCGTTCTCTGAGACGGATTTCACCGAGGACCTCAAAAAGTTTGACGTACCTACGCTGATCCTTCACGGTGACGACGACCAGATTGTGCCCATTGGCGTCGCGGCTCTTCGCTCATCAAAACTGGTCAAGAACGCTTCACTAAAAATATATACCGGAGCGCCCTACGGCCTTGCGGACACGCACAAAGATGAGCTCAACGCCGACCTGCTGGCTTTCCTTAGGGGCTGAGACCGCTGTATGGCCGTGTATCAAGGTTGCGGCGATTAGTGGATAGAAGGGTTCAACAAGAGGGTACACCTCAGGCGGGTGGGTGGGGGCGAAAAACCAGATTAATTGATCATCTATGCATATAATAAGCGCACGTTCAACAAGAAGCGGGGGGGCGAAGAGCAATGAAAAGCAATTCCGGGCAAACCAGTTCCATTTGGATGGATTCGTCGGATGTCCCAAAACATTCCCCCCTCGCCGCGAATATGAGCGCTGACGTATGTATTGTTGGCGCCGGAATAGCAGGCCTGTCAATCGCGTATCACCTTGGGCGCGAAGGCAAATCGGTTGTCGTGCTGGATGACGGGCGCATTGGCGGGGGAATGACTGAGCGCACAACGGCTCACCTCTCCAACGCGATTGACAACTTCTACTTCAGGATCGAGAGTCTGCACGGCATAAAGGGGGCGGAGATCACCGCCCAAAGCCACACTGCGGCCATCGACCGCATCGAGGCGATCGTCGCAAATGAAAATATTGATTGTGACTTCGAGCGCCTCGATGGGTACCTGTTTGCGCCATCGGGAGATTCAGCCGGAACGCTGCAACGCGAAGAACAGGCCGCAAGGCGCGCCGGGCTTTCGGATGTTGCGCTGATCGACCGCGCACCCATAGATTTGTTTGGCGAAGGCAAATGTTTACGCTTTCCCCGGCAGGCGCAGATGCATCCTCTGAAGTATTTAAACGGGCTTAGCCGCGCCATTGAAAGGGACGGCGGGCGCATATTCACCGGGACCCACGCTAGCATAATGGAAGGTGGCCAACATGCGCGGGTGGAAACAAGCGATGGATACATAGTGACCGCAGGCTCGATTGTGATAGCCACAAACACGCCGGTCAACGACCTTATCACCATTCATACCAAACAGGCGGGTTATACATCATATGTTATCGGCGCGCGGATCCCGCTCGGTTCTGTTCCAAGAGCTCTTTATTGTGATAACGAAGATCCTTACCACTACGTTAGGGTTCAAAGCATGGCCTCAAAAGAAGGCGCGCATTATGACATTCTTTTAGTTGGCGGCGAAGATCACCGATCGGGGCAGGCGGACGATGGCGACAAACGATATTTGCGGCTTGAATTGTGGGCGCGCGAGCGATTCCCGATGATTGAAAAGATAGACTATCGCTGGTCCGGTCAGGTGATGGAGCCTGTGGACGGCATTGCGTTCATCGGACGAAATCCGTGCGACTGGCGCAACGTCTATATAGCCACGGGTGATTCGGGAATGGGAATGACTCACGGCTCCATCGCAGGAATTCTCATCACCGACTTGATTATGGGGCGCGAAAATCCATGGGCCTGGCTCTATGACCCTTCCCGAAAAACTCTCGGAGCCATATTTGAATATGCCATGGGTGGCGCCAATATCACCGCGCAGTTTGTCGGGGATTATTTGACCGGTGGCGATGTTGATTCACCCGATGAAATTCCCAAGGACCAGGGAGTCATCATTCGGCGCGGTGTGAATAAGTATGCCGTCTATCGGGATGAACATGGAGCGTTGCATGAACGCTCGGCGATGTGCCCGCACCTCGGTTGCATCGTAAGCTGGAATAGCCTGGAGAAGACGTGGGATTGCCCCTGTCATGGATCAAGCTTCGACCGGTATGGGCGGGTGATAAACGGCCCAGCCAACAGCGATCTTGCGTAGCCGCCACCCAGCGATAACTTCGCGTCCAAGATAGTGATGGACGATTTCGCCTGTCCCTTCCAATGCGCCCTCCGGAAGAGGAGGCAAGAGGGTTTTATCGGAGTTCTCTCCCCGCTTTTCGAATGAACAGCAGGAACTGGCCTTCGAGCGTTCCCTCCTCGGCGCCCTCAACGATCATATCTACAACGTCCGGATCAGAAACGGCATGGGGGAAGGGGTCTTCCACAACCCCCGTGCGACGGGATCTCCGGCTATACGGCGGCAGAGCTTGTCGCCGATCCTGACCTCAGGAGCTCCACGATCCACGAAGAGGACCAGGAGACGGTGGCGAATCATTTCGCCGAATTGACCCGTTAAGGCGGCGAGGGCGTCATCAAGCATGGGATCGTGCGCAAAAGCGGCGCTGTCCGGTGGGTGACCAACGCAAGAGTCTTGACCCACGAAAGCGACGATCGGATTGGGATCGGTGGGTTCCTGCTCAACATCGCAGGCAGAAAACTACGTGAAGTAGAAGCGGCGCAGGTCATCGAGCCCGCCTATAAGGCGCTCGACGTCGAAAGCAATTCATCGTAATGCTGGCCCACGATCTTCGCTTCCCCTTCGCCGACCCCATCGGACTACTGAGGATCATCGACAACGACGGGAAGACCCCCCTTGCGCGTCGCCCTTCGCCGCTGGTTCGGGCCGGTGATCGGCGGTATCATTCATCTTTGCCGTCTCCGGCGGACGCCCCGTCGCTGACCTTAACCCGCTCTTTCGGGAAACCATGACGATCCGGAATCGCCGCCTCTTGCCGGGCCTTGCCCTCTCCCTCTCGTCGGCCTTCTGGTTCGGGTTCCTGCTTTGCGGCGCCGTGGGTATCTTCTACCCCGCCGACTCCGGCATGGCCAACGAGGGGTTCTGGTACGACCGGGCCGGGGTGGCGCCCCGTGATGGGCGAAGGGTGATTCCGGCCCAGTTGCCGGGGCCGATGGACGGAAGCTGGGCCGGACCGGGGCCGAAATGGATCGAACTCCCCCCCCCCTCGTCCCGCCAGAGGGTGTTGGAGCTGTGGGTGGCCGACCGCCACGAAAGCGCCCCCCCCACGCTGGAGATAGTGTCGGCGGGGCGACGTGTGGCCCGCATCGTCCTGACACCGGGGAACGGACTCCGGTGGGAGCGATGGGAGAGGGAAGGGAAACGGGAGCGGCTGACGGTCGACCTTTCCGCCGTCGCCGGATTGGGAGCGCCGGTGCGGATCGTCAACACCGGCGGCTCGTGGGTCGCCTTTTCGGGAATCGGGCTCCGGGCCGAAGCTACGCCGACCCCGCTCCTGCTGTTCCTTCCATTTCTCTGCATCATCGGCATGACCGTGGCGCTGGCCCGGCGAGACGACGGGGAGGGGGCGCCGCTTGACCTGCGGGAAGCGGCGGTGGCCGGGGTTCTGACGGTCACGGCCTTTGCCCTGACCCTCGGCGGGGGGGAGTTGGCGGCCCGTTGGATGTTCCGGGACCAGGGGACGGCCACGTCGGAAGGGCCGGGGGGGAAGGGGTTCGAGTACGCCATGGCCGACGGGCGTCATCGCTTTCCCCCCGTCGGCGCCAAAGGGGCGAAGCCGCGGCTTTTGATACAGGGGGACTCGGTGACCTATGGCGTGGGGGTGCGCGACTGGCGTGCCGTCTGGCCCGCTCGGCTGGCGGCGCGGCTCGGTCCCGACCGGTTCGAAGCGGCGGTCATCGCCTTTCCCAACCGGGAGCTCGATTTCCACCGGCGCCGCCTGTACGCCGAAGAGGGCGGCCTCGCCCCCGACATGGTCCTGCTCCAGATGTACGTCAACGACGTGGAGCTGGAAGGGTGCCATCACACCACCTGCGGACGGCCCGAGCCGACCGGCCGATGGTGGCGCGCCCTTTGGTTCCATCCGTGGCTGCGGAAGAACTCGTATCTCTACTACTTCGTCGACCATCGGCTGGCGGGGGTCTGGCCCAACGGCAACCGGAGCTATCCCGAGTACCTGAACGAAGACTTCGTCGCCGGGAGCCGCAAGGGAGATCTCTGGCGGCTCGAACTGTACCGCTACCTGATGCGGGCCGTCCGGGGGGGGCGTCCCGTCGGATTGCTTCTCTATCCGATGGTCCCCTTCGAAGGGGAGAACCCGGTCAAGGGGCTGGTGGAGGCCATCGGCCATTTCGCCACCGGGCGGACCCTGCCGATCCACGCCGCCGTGGCCGACGGAACTACCGGCGCCACCATCTTCGACGGGGAGGGGGAGCGCCCTCCGCTGGTCCGGACGGCCCGCGACGGGATCGACCTTCCCGGTGTCCTGTTCCAAAGCCCCCCGATCCCTCTGGTCGGAGGGGTACAGGAAGTCCGGTTCAAGGTTCGCGGGGGTGCCCCCGTCACCCTTAGGGCCATCGACGGGAGCGGACAGGAGTATGGCCGACGGGAGATCGTCGCCGACCGGCGCAAAGAGTGGGAATGGTTCTCTTTGCCTCTCAAGCTCCCCGTCGGGGGAGTGGAGGAGATGCGGCTGGTTGTCTATTACCTCGGGGCCGGAGAAGCCGCCGTCGCAGAGGTCGAAGCGCCGATGAACCTTCCCTTCACCTTTCTCGACCTCGCCCCCCGGCTCAACGGCCTGAAAACCCACACCAGCCCCTTCGACTGGCATCCCAACGAAGCGACCCACGCCCTCATCGCAGAAGAAGTCGCCGCGATGGTCGAGAGGATGCTGGCGGTCAAGGAAGAGGAGTGACGGGGGGATGATCGCACGAGCCGCGCCGCTTCACCGGTCAAGCCCATAGGCGGCGGAGGCGCAAGCCTCGTCGACGCCGGGTCTTTGTGAGTGACGTGAGGCAGCTCTCACGGGCCGCGTAGGGGGTGATTGGGGAAGTTGATGAACGGTCTTAACCGGTCAAGGATTGAGGCGGCAACGACGCCGACTGTTAATGAGTACCGTGAGGAAGATCGCCGCGACGCGTAGTGGCTGGAGGGAGTGAGCAGGTGAACGGTCTTGACCGGTCAAGGCTTGAGGCGGCAACGACGCCGACTGTTAATGAGTAACGTGCGGAAGATCGCCGCCACGCGTAGTGGCTGGAGGGAGTGAGCAGGTGAACGGTTTTGACCGGTCAAGGCTTGAGGCGGCAACGACGCCGACTGTTAATGAGTACCGTGCGGAAGATCGCCGCGACGCGTAGTCGCTGGTAGGCGGTGAGGGGATCGAACCCCCGACATCCTGCGTGTAAAGCAGGCGCTCTCCCGGCTGAGCTAACCGCCCTTTGGGAAGGGGGAAGGATACCACGCCCCCAAACCCGGCTACAATGACCCCATGACCACCAGCGCAACCTTCCTCGAACGATGGGCCCGCAAAACCCAGGAGCGGCGCGACCGGGAGTTTTATCTGGTCGCCCTTCCCCTCGTCGTCAGCGGCGCAGGCGTCATCCCCCATCTGTTGCAGGCCCTCATCATTCCCGGCGCCGATCCGGTAAGCCCCCTCCTCGGCCAGACCCTGCTGGGCGCCCTCATGGTCGGCGTCGTCGCCTATGCCCTCACCCGGCTGGCCAGCCATCCCCGGTGGTGGGGCGCCACCCGGAGCCGCTGGCCCCTGCTGGCCCATTTCCTTTTGTTGTGGACCCCCGTCGCCCTCCTTGTCGACGCTCCCCAGAGGATCGCCGAACTGACCCTCTTCGTCGGCCCCGGCTACCCCTCCAGCCGCGTCGCCCCCTACGCGCTTGGCGTCGCCCTGTCACGGACCTTCCTGTTCGCCGGCGGGATCGTCTTCTTCGAGCGGCTCGTCGGCGCCGTCAACGACGTCGCCAGCGAGCGGCGCCGCGCCCTGACGCTTGAAACCCAGGTCATGAAGAACCTGATCCAGCCCCATTTCCTGCTCAACAGCCTCAACGCCATCCGGGCGTATCTCGAAGAATCCCCGGCGATCGCCGAAGAGATGCTTCTTGCCCTCACCTCCCTGTTGCGGCGCGTCATCCACCACAGCGGCCTCGACAACGTCACCCTTGATGAAGAGCTGGCCACCGTGCGCGACTATTTCGCCGTCATGAACCGGCGCTACGAAGCCACCTTCCGGCTCGACACCGAAGGGGTTCCCGCGACCCCCCTCAAACTCCCCCCCCTCATTCTGTTCACCATCGTCGAGAACTCCTTCAAACACGGCTTCTCCGGCAGGAAAGAGGGGGTCGTCACCCTCCGGGTGGAGCAGGGGGAGCGGCTGCGGCTCATTCTCACCGACGACGGCGCCGGAGAGGGCGCCCATGAAGAGGGGGGGGGGCGCCGGAGGGGGCTACATCGCCGCCCGGCTCGAACTGGCCTATGGCGACGACTACGCTTATGCCCACGGCCCCCGGGAGGGGGGGGGCTACCGGACCGTCATCGAAATCCCGTGGGGGAAAGTATGAGAATCGTCATCGTCGAAGACGAGCCGGTGGCCGCCCGCCAGTTGGTCCGGATGCTCGAAAAACTTCTCGGCCCCGACGGCGGCGCCGTCCGCCACTGCGCCACCCTGGCGGAAGGGGAGCGGGCCCTCGCCGACGGCGCCGACCTTCTCTTTCTCGACCTCAACCTCGCCGGGGAAGACGGCTTCGCCCTGCTGCGCCGGTTCGTCGGCGAACCGTTCGAGACCGTCGTCACCACCGCCTACCCCGAAAGGGCCGTGGAGGCCTTCGAACTGGGCGTCCGCGACTATCTGGTCAAACCGTTCGCGCTGGAGCGGCTTTCGCAGGCGATGGGCCGGATACCCCGCCCCGACGCCGAGAAAAGCCCCGCCATGACCGCCGTCGTCATCAAGGGGCGCGAGGGGTACGAATCGGTCCCCGTGGCCCGGATCGTCGCCGTCCGGAGCGCGGGGGACTACACCGAGTTGCTGCTGACCGGCGGAGAGATTCGGCTTTCCGCCAAACGGATGGACTTTCTCGAACAGCGCCTCCCCGACGCGTTCATGCGGATCCACCGGACCGCCATCGCCCGGGTCTCGCTGGTGCGGGAGCTGCGCATCGAAGCCGCAGGGCGGTACGAAGCGGTGGTCGAGGGGATCGCCGAGCCGTTGCCGGTAGGACGGTCCCGCTACAAGGAACTCAAAGAGCGTCTTGGTGTTTAGCAGGCCGTGGAAAACAATCTGCGTTGGCTTTGTGGTGTCGAAATCGCGAAGTACCCACGGCACAGAAACAAAATCAACTACCGGGGGCGCTCGAAAACGCTTTTCCATGCACTGTTAACCGCCCACACCCCATGGAGAGCCCCATGAGCGTCGAGAAAGACCTGCGACACGAAGCCCCTTGGGAGCGCACCTTCGACCGGTTCCTCGGGCCTATCGAAGAGTTCATCCACTACCGGGTCAACGAAGGGCTGACGCTGGCCGCCTGCGCGCTCCTCTCCTTCGTTCTCATGAACGTCCCTGCTTTGGCCGACGGTTTCACCCACCTTCTTCACGCCGAACTGGCCGTCACCGGCGCCCCCGTCGCCGTTCACATGAGCTTTCACCACTGGGTCAACGACGGCCTGATGACCCTCTTTTTCCTCCTTATGGGGCTGGAGATCAAACGGGAGTTCCTGGTGGGGGAGCTCTCCACCGTAAAAGGGGCCCTCACCCCCGTCGTCGGGGCCGTCGGCGGGATGGTCGTCCCCGCGCTGATCTTCTACGCTATCAACCCCCACGGCCCGGCGGCGGCAGGGTGGGGGATACCGATGGCCACCGACATCGCCTTCGCCATTGGCGTCCTCTCCCTGTTGGGCGACCGGATTCCCCGGACCCTTTTCGTCTTCCTCGTGTCGCTGGCCATCGTCGACGACATCGGCGCCGTGCTGGTCATCGCTTTCTTCTATACCGACCAGATCGCCGTGGGGTGGCTCGGCGTTGGCGTCGGCGTCACCCTGCTGCTCGTCGCCCTCAATCGGGCCGGTGTCCGGTCGCTGCTCCCCTATGGGATTCTCGGAGGGCTCCTCTGGCTCGCCGCGCTGGAGTCGGGGGTCCACGCCACCATCGCCGGGGTCATTCTCGCCTTCACCGTCCCGGCCCGACCCCGATTCAACCCCCTGGGCTTCTCGCGTCTCATGCGGGATCAGCTCGACCGGTTCGACGGCATGACCCACCCCGGCGCCGACATACTGGCGAACGCCCCCCAGGCCGACGCAGCCATGCGACTGCGCGACACCGCCGACGGCGCGCTGACCCCCCTGCAACGACTGGAGCGGCAGCTTCATCTGCCGGTGGCCTTCCTGGTTATCCCTCTTTTCGCCCTGATGAACGCCGGAATCTCTCTTGACGCCGACCGACTCGCCCACGCGGCCACCCACCCGGTGACGCTGGGAGTCTTCTTCGGACTGGTCGTCGGCAAAGGAGTCGGCATCTTCGGCGCCGTCGCCGGAGGGGTGGCAAGCGGCGCCCTGCGTCTCCCCGAAGGGGTCCGCCTTTCCCATATTTTCGGCGCATCGCTGTTGGGGGGGGTCGGGTTTACCATGTCGATCTTCGTGGCCGACCTGGCCTATCAGGGGGAGGAAGAATTGCTCGCCTTCGCCAAGATCGGCGTCCTCTCCGCCTCGCTGCTGGCCGGGGTGACCGGGGCCGTGTGGCTGGCGAAAGCCGGTCGGTAGAGGGCCCAAACGTGGGCGGAGACGATAAAGAGAGTGGGGAGTCGCGCATCCCGCGCAGGGAGCGCCATCCGCGATGCTGAATCCGGCGAATTCCCTTGTCACCCGGGCCGCTATCGCCCGGGTCTCGCAGGTGCGGGGACTGGACGTCGAAGCTGCGGGGCGGTACGAAGCGGTGGTCGAGGGGATCGCCGAGCCGTTGCCGGTGGGACGCGCCCGCTACCGGGAGCTGAAAGAGCGGATGGAGCGGTAGCGGACGCCTGTTATCCGAACAGCCGCCGGATGCGCAGGCTCAGGTCGTCGGGGTTGACCGGCTTTTCGATGAAATCGTCCACGCCAAGGCGCAACACCTCCTCCCGGACCTCCCCTCCGGAGGCGGTCAGGACGAACACCGGCATGTCCTTCGTCGTCCGGTCCCCTCGCACCCTTCTGATCAGGGCGAACCCGTCCATGTTCGGCATGGAAAGGTCGGTCAGGAGAAGGTGGTACCCCCCCCCTTGCAGTTTCACCAGCGCCTCGCTTCCGTCGACCGCCTCGTCGGCGACGAAGCCGAGCCGCTCGATGACGATCCGTGGGACGAAGCGCATGGTCGGTTCGTCATCGACGATCAGGACGCGGGGGAGGGTCACCGGCGTCCGGAGGGTGAAGGTGGTCCCTTCTTCCGGCGTTGACACCACGTCGATCTCCCCCCCGTGGGCCCGCATGATGTCCCGGCAAAAGGGGAGCCCCAGCCCGGTCCCCCGCTCCCCGGCGGTGCCGAGGGTGGAGGTTTTCACCTCGGGGCGGAACAGGTCCGCCGCCCGCTCCGGCTCGATGCCGACGCCGGTGTCCCGGAAGGCGATCTTTGTCCCCGCCCCCTCCGGCGCGAAGACTGTGACCGTGTCTCCCGCCCGGCAGAACTTGATGGCGTTGGAGACGAGGTTCTGGGCCACCTGCCCGAAGAGGGTCGGGTCCGCATGCCACCGGAGCGTCTCCGGCAGGTCGTTGACCAGGGTGATCCCCTTGCTCTCCGCCGGAAAGCGGAGCGTGTCCATGACCGTTCCGACCGCCGCCCGGACGTTGAAAAAGCGGGGTTGCGGCGTCAACTGGCCGCTCTTCAGACGGCTGATGTCGAGCAGGTCGTTGATGGTGGCCAGAATGTCGTTGCCGCTCTTGATCAACCGGTGAAGGATGGTCCGGTCCTGCTCCGAAAGGGAGGGGGCGGCCCGGTCGGCCAGTATCCCCAGCAACCCCAGCATCGCGGAGAGGGGGGAGCGGAGGTCGTGGGCCACCAGCCCCACGAACTGGTCCTTGAGCCGGGTGGCCTCCTCCATCCGCGTCCGGGCCTCCACCAGCTCCGTGACGTCCGTGTTGCTCGCCCGCGTCCCCATCCACCCCCCCCGCTCGTCGAAGACCGGCTGGCAGGAGTGGTCCATCCACCGGACGGCGCCGTCGGCGCGGATGATGCGGAAGCGAAACGGCGCCCGGTCCGCCTTCTCTATCGGGAGATGGTGCGTCTCCAGATGCGCCCGGTAGGCGTCCTGATCGTCGGGATGGATGATGCTGAGGATGAACTCCGGGATGTCGATGAAGGTCTGGCGGGGGTAGCCGGTGATCGACAGACAGGAGGGGGAGACATGCCGGTGGGCGCCGTCGGGGCTTATCCAAATCTCCCAGTCGTTGGTGTAGTCGGCGATCAGCCGGTAGTCGCGGTGGCTTGCGGCGAGCGCGTCGACCATCTGTTTGCGCTGTGTGATGTCGCTGTGGGTTCCGATCATCCGCAGGGGGGCCCCCTCCGGCGTCCGGGTCAGGACCACCCCCCGTTCCAGTATCCACTTGTAGGAGCCGTCCCTGCACCGGATGCGGTGTTCGTTCTGGTAGAGGGGGGTCTCGCCCCGGAAGTGCCGTTGGAGATCGGCGTCGCGCAGGACCCGGTCGTCGGGGTGGAGGCGGCTTCGCCACTCCTCCACCGAACCGGCGCTCCCGTCGTCGGCGAAACCGAACATCTCCTTCCACCGGTGCGAGAAGAAAGTCTCCCCGGTGGCGACGTTCCAGTCCCATACCCCGTCCCCGGCCCCCTCCAGGGCGAACTTCCACCGCTCCTCGCTGTGGGCCAGCGCCTGCCTCTGGGCCAGGATCACCCCCCGCTGGCGGACCAGCTTCCGGTTGGCGTAGAGGAGCGCCAGCCCCAGGAGCAGGAGCGCCCCCCCGGCGGCGGCGCCGGTCAGCAACTCGGTCCGGTAGCGGATGAATACGTCCCGCCGGGTGAAGGAGGGAATCCGGTCGAACGGGGGAACGCGCAGCGTCCGCAACATCTCCCCGACCGGCGTGTAGTCGGCGGGAATGCCGAAACCGTGGATGCCCAGCGCCCCGGCGACGGCGGGACTCTCCTCCAACCGAAAGAGGGCCACCGCGACCTGCCGGGCCAGATCTTCGTGGACATGGGGGAGGGCGGCGAAGGGCCACTCGGGATAAAGACGGGTCGAAAGGGCGTACGGATAGCCGGGAAGATTCTGACGGTTCAGAACGCGGATGCGGCGCATGTCCAACGCCCCGTCCCGGCGCATCCCCTCCAGTACGCCGGTCCGGACGAAGCCGACGTCGGCTTTCCCTTCCAACACCTGCGCGACGACCCGGTCGTGGGGCATCCCGGTGAAGGAGGGGAGGGCGTCGGTCTCCACGTCGATCCCGGCGGTCTGCAACTCGTACTGCTGGATCAGATAGCCCCCCAACGAGGTCTCCCCCGTCGCCGCCACCCTCTTTCCCCGGAGGTCGGTCATCGATCCGATGGCGCGGTTGTCGGAGCGGCAGATGATCACCCCCCCGAACACCCCCCGCGCCTGTCTCCCCCCGTCCCGAAGGACCGTCGCCAAAGGAGAGGTGACCCCGTACCGCCTGGCGAGAAGGATGTAGTGGGCCGGGTTGGTATAGACGAAATCGAGCCGGTGGTCGGCCACCCTCCGTTCAAGTTCGGGGAAGCCCAGCGCCTCCACCGTGAAGGTTCGGCCCGGGATGGTCTCCTCCAGAAGCTCGGCCAGTGGTGTCCACTGCTCCAACATCTGCTCCGCCGGGCGGAACGAGAGAACGCCAATGCGGACCGGTTCGGTGTTGTCGGCCCGGCAGAGCGGCGCAGGCGCCAGAATGAGAGCCGCCACCGCCACCGCCACCGCCACCGCCCCCCACCGGCGCGCACAGGGGCCCAAACGAGCCACTATTGGGGAAATACACCCCTTCTTCAAGCGGGCGCCCACCCGAAACTTCATGCCCATCTCCCTGTGCCGCCACGCATCCGAAGGAGCCGAAGGTACCGCAGAACCGCAAAAGCAGGTTATGTGTGATCCGCGATAATATATTGAGTTTATTTAGCTTATATATGTTTGTCACATGCGGCCATCATACTCCCCTCGAGCGGTGGAATCAATGACGTCCGGTTTCTTCCTTGCATCGCTTGCATGAAACGGTCTCCCATGCTCTGTTGGAGTGATGAGAGGTCAGGAGAGATTCGCGTTGGCGCCGGGATTATCGCTCGATGGCGAACCCGGCGAACTCCCCCGTCGCCTCCGAGCGGTCGATCACCACCCCCGTCACCCGGGCCGACGGGGGGCCGTGGTGGAGCCATTCGACCAGCCGGTCCACCTTCTCCGGCGCCCCTTCGGCCACCACCTCCACCCGTCCGTCCGGCAGGTTTTTGGCGAATCCGGTCAGTCCCCCGATCCGGTGGGCCGTCTCCACGGTGGTCGCCCGGAAAAAGACCCCCTGTACCAGACCTGAGACAAGGATGGTGGCGCGTACGGTTCGCATGGGTTTATTGTAGCGCCCCATGCCAGCGGGGGCAACCGGGGTGAAGGCAATAACCTTTTGTAAATGAAGTTATTTCGTAATGGTTATGAATCGTCCCCCTCTTCCCGGCGGCGCGCGCGCCAGACTTTGATTTTACAATCGGCGCCGGGCGTGGTATACACCTACTCTCCGATGATTTGTCCCCCCGCCCGTTCGGTCATGGACGAGCTTTGGCATCACCTTTCTTCTAAAGAGGGAGCAGGTTGAGAGAATGAGTGGTTATAAGATGGTCGTCCTGATGAAGCAGGTGCCCGACACCAGCTCCAAGGCCGGCGTGAACCCGGACGGCACCGTCGACCGGGCCCGGGCGAAGCGGATGATGAATCCCTTCGACAAATACGCCCTGCAGAAAGCCCTTGAGGTCAAGAAAGCCCACGGAGGCGAAATCACCGTCGTGTCGATGGGGCCCCCCCCGGCGCTGGAGATCGTCGTCGAGGCGCTCGAATACGGCGCCGACAAGGGGATTCTCCTCTCCGACAAGCGGCTGGCCGCCTCCGACACCCTGTCCACCGCCTATGCGCTCCACATGGTGGTCAAGCACGTCGGCAAGGTCGACATGGTCTTCACCGGCCTGCAGACCACCGACGGCGACACCGCCCAGACCGGCCCGCAGATCGCCGAACGCCTCGACATGCCGCAGGTCACCTACCTCGAGAAGCTCGAAGTCAAAGACGGCGTCGCCACCATGCAGCGGGTCGTCGAAGGGGGACACCAGACCCTCGAAGTTCCGCTCCCCTGCCTTGTCACCGTGGCCAACTCGGCGGCGCGGCTGGAGCCGAAACGGTTCGCCGACGTTTTCGCCGTCAAGGAGCTGATCCGCGACAAGGCCGCCTACGACAAAAAAGTCACCATCCTCGACCTCGACGTGGTCGGCGCCAACCCGGACCGGGCCGGCCTGAAAGGCTCCCCCACCGTGGTGGGCAAGACCTGGAAGATGGGGGAGATCGGCGGCTCCTGCACGATGTTCGAAGGGGGCAACGCAAAAGACGAAGTGGCCGAGCTGGTCGGCAAGCTGACCGCCGACCACGGCGCGATTCTGGAGGAGGTGCTTCCGTGAGCAAGCATGCGGATGTCATGGTCATCGCCGATCAGCTGCAAGGCGACTTGCAGGCGATCTCGTTCGAGCTTCTGGGCGCCGCCCGGGAGCTGGCGGGCAAGCTGGGGGTCAAGGTGCAGGCGATGGTGATGGGCCACCAGATCGACAAACTCCCCCAGACCCTCATCGAGTACGGCGCCGACGAAGTCTTCGTCGTCGACAAGCCCGAGCTGAAGGAATACACCACCCTGACCTACCGTCGGGCGGTCATCGCCATCCTGGCCTCGCTCCCCCGGCCGCCGCACATCGTCCTTTCCGGCGCCACCACCGTCGGGCGCGACTTGGCGCCCCGGATCGCGGCCTATCTGGAAGTCGGCCTCACCGCCGACTGCACCGAGCTGGACGTCGGCGAGTACGAGCATAAAGGCAAGGCCGACCCGACCAAGACCGGCCTGTTCCAGGACGTTCTGTACGCCATCCGCCCCTCCTTCGGCGAGTCGCTGAAGGCCCGGATCATCGGCCCGTGGAAGAACCCGCAGATGGCCACCGCCCGGACCGGCGCCATGGTGCCGCTGGAGCGGGACCTCTCCCGCAAGGGGACGGTGGTTCCCGTCGACTGCGCCTTCGAGAAGTCCGACTTCCGGATCAAGGTGGTCGAGACCGTCCGGGACGTCTCCTCCGAAGTCGACCTGACCGGCGCCAAGGTGATCGTCTCCGGCGGGGCCGGACTGGGCGACGCCGCCGGGTTCAAGGTGGTCGAGGACCTGGCCTCCATCTTCAAGGACAGCGCCGTCGGGGCCTCCCGCCGGGCCGTCGACGCCGGGTGGATCTCCTACTCCCATCAGGTGGGGCAGACCGGCAAGACCGTCCGCCCGAAGATTTACATCGCCCTGGGGATCTCCGGCGCCATCCAGCACCGGGTCGGCATCACCAACTCCGACATCATCATCGCCGTCAACAAGGACGAGGGCGCCCCGATCTTCCAGTTCGCCAACTACGGCATCGTAGGCGACCTGTACGAGATCGCGCCCCTTCTGAAGGCGCAGTTCCAGGCAAAGATGGCCGGCGCGTCGGTCTAACGAACGAAACACCCCCCGGGAAAACGGGGCGAGGAGGAAACGAAACGTGAGTCAGAATATCGCTTATGACGTGGCCCTGGTCGGCGCCAGCCCGTCCAACCTGACGCTGGCCCACCGGCTGGTGGATCTGGCCCAGGGGCCCATCCGGATCGCCATTCTGGAGAAGGGCAAATCGGTCGGCGCGCATCTTCTCTCCGGCGCGGTCAGCAACCCCCGGGTGCTGAACAAGGTCTTCCCCAACTGGAAAGAGGACGAGACCTTCCCGCTGGAAGGGATCTGCAAAGAGTCGTACGTCACCTTCATGGGCGCCGAGAAGGTCGAAGACGCCCCCCGGTTCGCCGTTCCCCCCCACTTCAAGAAAGAGGGGTACGCCATCCTGTCCGTCTCCGACCTGGCCGCGTGGATGGCCGACCGGCTGACCGAGAAAGCCGCCGCCAAGGAAGGGGTCGTCGTCGACATCTACCCCACCTTCCCCGCCAAAGAGATCATCTACAAGGGGGACGCCGTCGTCGGCGTCCGGGTGGACAGCACCGGCGACAACGCCAAGGACATTCTCCACGCCAAGGTCACCGTTTTCGGCGACAAGGGCTTTGTCTCGCGCGACCTGTGCGACAAATTCGCGCTGCGCAAGAACCCGCAGGTCTGGGGCGTCGGCGTGAAGGAAATCTGGGAGACCGAAGAGTCGTACGAAGGGAAAGTCTGGCACACCGCCGGCTACCCGGCCCAGCCGGGCCTCTACGGCGGCGGGTTCATCTACGGCTGCAAACACAACAAGCTGATCGTCGGCTACGTCTGCGCGCTGGACAACGACAACCCCAACCTTGAGCCCCCCCAACTCCTGCAGGATCTCAAAAAGAGCCCGTGGGTGCAGAAGATGCTCAAGGGAGGCAAGCTGATGCGCTACGGCGCCGCCGTCCTTCCCGAAGGGGGCTACTACTCCCTGCCGGAGAAATTCGCCGTCGCAGGCGCCATGATGGTCGGCGACGCCCTCGGGACGCTCGACATCAAACGCTTCTCCGGCGTCGACAAGGCGATGGAGTCGGGCTGGATCGCCGCCGAGGTGATCGCCGACGCCCTGGCCAAGGGGGACACCTCCGAAGCGGCGCTCGCCCCCTACAAGGCGAAGGTCATGGACAGCTTCATCGGCAAAGAGCTGTTCGAGGCCCGCTACTTCAAGCAGACCTTCCACACCTACCCGGAAATCCTCAACGACGCCTTCCCCGCCTTCGCGGCCGGGGTCGACGCCGGGCGGGGGCTTTTTGGCGGGGCGCTGGCCTTCGGGCTGTCGGGCCCGTTCCGGGCGCTCAAGCTCCTCGGCGCGCGCGGCATGATGGAGAACCCCTCCGACCGGGGGGCGGTCGCCTACAAGGAAGACCGCACCTACCCCAACCCGGCCTACAAGAAGCCCGAAGGGGCCAAGGCGGAAGGGTATGACCGGAAGACCGTCTTCACCACCGCCGACATCGTCTACTACGCCCACACCCACTACGAAGAGGGGGTGCAGCACATCGACGAGTTCGACAAGAACGTCTGCTACAGTTGCATCAACCGCTACGAAGGCGCCGGGAAGCGGCCTCCCTGCGTCGGCGACTGCACGGCGGAAGTGCATGAGGTGATGGAGATCAACGGCAAACGGACCCACAAGATGGCGTTCGAGAACTGTGTCCAGTGCACCACCTGCGAGATCGTCTGCCCGCCGAAGAACCTTCGGGTCAACGCCGCCCCCTACGGCAGTGGCCCCGACTTCTCGAACATGTAGCTGATCGATTTTCGCCTTTCACGACCGGGGGCCCCACACGGGGCTCCCGGTTTTTTTGTTTGGTGTGGTATATTTATGTCTAATATTTATCATAAAGATGATGCATGGCTGAGAAAATAAGGATGTATTTGTCTGGCCCAAGACAGGAGGGGGGGGAGTTGATACGAGGACGTTTGCCGAAACATTGACCGCATTGACGTCATTAATAGAGCGATCTGATCGGACATTGCGTCCAGAGGGCGCCGGACTGGTCGTCAGTCTAAATTTAAAATTGGCGATTAGTCAAAATCCGGACCAAGCCAGTTTTCGAGTGTCTGAAGGAGATTCTCGTTCCGGTAGTTGAACCGGAACTCCTGCTCCTTTAGGTAGAGCCAAAACAGCTCTTCGCTCATACCATGATACTTCGCCATCCGCTCCTTGGCGAACGACCAGAAGCCTTCAATGCCGTTGATATGTACACGTCCTCTGGCAAACTCCTCGCTGTGATTCACCGCCCGGTGCTTCCCGTACTGCTTCACCGACCGATAGTTGGTGAACGAGTCGGTGTCGAAGACGCTCCCCTTCTTCGTCCGCTCCTCGATCTGGGTCATCAGTGATGCGGCGGAGACGTTCTCCACGACCGTTACATACACCCGCCATTCCGCTCAAGAAGGCCAAACACCTTGGTTTTACCGGCTGCTCCGCGCCCTCGGCCCCCCTTGCGCCTTCCCCCGAAGTAGCTCTCGTCGTACTCGATCTCCCCGCCAAGCTTCTTGAACTCATCCGTCAACCGTGCGGCGATCACTCGGCGGTAGGACATGTAGCGCGTGTAGACCGTCCGGTAGCTCAGGCCGAGGTGAGAGGCCGCCTTCCGGGCGCTCACCTCCAAACAAAGCAACTCAAGAACGCGGCGGCGGATATATATCTTCCGGGGGCTATACTTCAGCCCGCAATCGCCACACTTCCGGCGACCGTCGGACAGCGAATACCACTCAGTCGATCCACACCCAGGACAGCCAATTCCTTCCATCTCCATGACCCAATATAGGGCCAGGTCCGGAATTTCACCAATCGCCTTTTCCGCGACCATTTTGATCTCTGAGAGGGCTTCTTTGATCCGTTTGATGGGAAGATCCGATCTCCAACCAAAAGCGTTGCGCCGAAATCGAGACGGGAACGCCCACCGATGGTGGTTCGAGTCTCTCATTCTCCCAAACGGTAACTTACGCTCCGCCCTCCCCCTTGCCGCCTTACCAACACACCTTTTTCAACCAGATCGCTTATCTCACGAAATGCCGTGGCGCGACTGGTTTTGGTCATCGAAACATACTTCCTCGTGGTCATCCCCCCCTCGAATCCGTCCGGTCCGGCTTCGAGCATTTTTGCGACAACTTTTCTTTGACGTTCGGTAAACTGCATAGACGCATGACGGGACCAGAACCGGGCTTTATAAAATACATTGCCGATGATCCCCTCTGATCGGTCCATGGCCCGCTCAAGACATCCCAGAAACCATGCAAGCCAGTCGGTTACATCAACCGACGATTTCTGAGCCTGTTCCAATGCGTCGTAATAGGCGTTCCGCTCGACGGCGATCTGCGTCGACATGCTGTAGAAACGCTCGGAGCGCCTTTCGTCTTGAGCCAAGGCGACATCGGTCAGCGCGCGCGCCAATCGACCGTTACCGTCATCGTAAGGATGGAGTGTCACGAAATAGAAATGGGCGATTCCGGCCCGAAGCAATCCGTCGAGGGATTCACGGCTCTCCTCCCACCAATTGAAAAACTGCCTCATCTCATCTTTAATCCGCTCAGGGGGAGGCACCGAGTAGTGAATTTTCTCTTTCCCTATGGCGCCCGATACCACTTGCATCAGCCCTGATCGATACTTACCGGTTTCGATTCTGCGTAGTCCCGACTGGCCAGTCGGGAAAAGAGCCGCCTGCCATCGATGGAGTTTCTCATCGGACATCGGTTCTTTGAACCGGAGAGTACCATCAAGCAGAATCTCGACAAGGCCGTCGGTATAACGATCAGCTGACTTGCCGGTGACACCGTGAGGAAATCCAAGACGCTTGGCTACTGACGAACGGACTGCCGCAATGTCGAGCGACTCCCCTTCTATTTGAGAGGTCTGCATCGCCTCGGCGGTCAGTATCGCCGCCCGCGCTTCATCGACAAGATCGGCGCCGATGGAGGAAAGCTTGCCCAGAAGCTCCCCCTGTCGCTTCCGGCAGCGGCCCAGCAGAGGCAAAAGCTCCACCGCCCGCCATCTGAACCGAGGCCACTGCGGCTCCTCCCATACGTAGCGATGCATTTAATCACCACATTCAGGTCGTACAGTGAAGCGATTATATGACATAATCGCTTCACAAGAAAGCAACGATTCCATGTAGATATATCTCTAGATGCGCATCCCATTGAATTACAGTCAGCTCCAACAGTGACAGGGATCGTTTCTTCCTGCCTTCATAGCACGGCCCCCAGTGGCAACATCAGAGTCATGCGATCAAGGGGCGACTCCTGAAACCCGAAATGTTCATAGAACCCGCGTGCGGAATCATTCAGCGCATGTACGAGGAGCGCCCGAACGCCGACGTTTTGAGAGACAGAAAGAGTCCGTTCGACCGCGTCTTTCACGAGGGCCGAGCCACATTTCATCCCTTGCGCCCGTCGATCCACCGCCAGACGACCGAGTACCATCACAGGAATCGGTTCCGGCATGTTCCGACGGACGACCCCGGTGGCGCCCTTTCTGGCGACCGCCCCGCTGGCCAGCGAGTAGTAACCGAAAACGCGACGGTTAACGTCAGTCACGACGAAGGTGCGACCGGCGCCGCTTACCTGATTTACCAGACCACGCCGCTTGAGCCACTCATCAAGAGCCGTCTCACCACAAGAGAAGTCGTCCAACCGGTGGTCAGGAGTGAGTGGTTGCGGTGGAAGGAGATGAAGGCTCATTTCCCATCAACGCCCCAGGGGGCTTTCACCGCCATGAGCCGTTCGAGACCTTGATTCGGACCGGGGGGCGTGTCGATCATCGTTTGGAACCGCTGGAACGCGTCAGCGTCCAGATTGAAAAAGACCTGGTCGAGCAACACCGACTTGGCCCGTTCACAGGCGACCTCCAGCATAAAGTCGGACCGGTTCTTTCCGAGCAGGCTGGCGGCATGATCGATCAGGTCGCGCTGTTCGGGCAAAGCCCGCAGGTTGATGGCGGCGTCACGCATTGATGGCTCCTATCGCACGTATATCCAGTAGCTACACATAGCATATACACATGTATAATCATTGTCAACACGCTAAGGAGAATTCCAGCCAATAAATCCCATTAGTCACATAATTATAGTATAATTATGTGCAAATACTTTTTGCTGAGCGTCCGTCCCGGGGACCATGTTTTCCATGCGGCTACGCCAGTTGATCGCCAGCAAACTTCCGAGCTACCGATTTTCCGGCGAGGTGGAAGCCGACGAGAGCTACTTCGGCGGAGTCCGGAAGGGGAAGCGAGGTCGGGGAGCGGTGGGGAAGGTTGCAGTTTTCAGGCTCCTGAAGCGGGGCGGGAAGGTCTACACGGCTATCATCCCCAACGCCCGGACCGAGACCTTGCTTCCAATCATTCAGGAGAAGGTGGAGCCGGATAGCATCGTGTACACGGACGCGTTCGCGGCCTACAACGCGCTGGACGTTTCCGACTTCCATCACCGCCGGATCAACCACTCGGAACCTATCCGCAATTTTGTGTGTGTAGGTCATATCATGGGACTAGCAGAAGGAGTCATGAATGACCAAGACGACACTGAAGCCGCCCAACGGCAAACTTTTCCCATTCGTCCTTGTTGTCGGTTTCCGGCGTGAGGCCCCAGCGTCCCCCCTCCTCTATTCCGATGAACCATATGGAGGGCTTTGTCAGGCGTCCCCGGATCGCCCCATCCCGGATATTGAGCAAGCGTCTGAAAACGGGATGCGGGAGTCCAAACGGTCATGGGCGCCTCCAAACCTTCATTCGAACGATAGTTATAAACCGACGGCGAGGGTCGGCTGGCGGGGGCCGCGCCCGTCGGGGAACTCCACGGTGAAAACGGCGCCGCTCTCCTGTCCCGAGGCGGCCACCATCCGGGCGCCGTGGGCCAGCGCGATGGCGTGGGCGTCGGAGAGGCCCAGCCCCAGACCGGGAATGCCGGTGACGGCCGCCGCGGTCCCCCGGCGGAACCGCTCGAAGATTTTCTTCTCCTCCCCCACGGCGATACCGAGGCCGGTGTCGGCCACCGTCAGGCGGACGATCTCCCCCTCCTTCTCCACCCGCACCGTGACCGCCCCCTCCGGCGGGGTGTAGGCCAGCGCGTTCTCCAGCAGCGCGTCGACCATTCGGGTCAACCCCTCTTTGTCCCCCCGCACCACCGGCTCCTGCTCGCTCTGCTGGAAGACGATCTCGATCCCCTTTTTCTCCGCCCGCTCCGAGAGGCGCCGCGCCCGGTCGTAGGCGAGCCGGGCCAGATCGACGCCGGTGAATGCGCCCGAACTGACCGTCGGGGGGCCGGCCATGCCGACGAACCCCCGGGAGAGCTGTTCGGTGGCCTCCTCCATCACCGTCACCGCCCGGGAGGCCGACGCCCCCTCCAGCGTCCGCAGGGCGTCGACCGCCTCTTCCAGCGACGCCTTGATCCGGGGCCAGACCGCCTCGGCGAAGGAGCGCTCCTCCCCCACCCGTCGGCGGCTCTTCCGCTCGTCGGCGCCGTCGCCGTCACCGGCCAACGCCGCCACCCGGGCCATCGATTCGAGCTGGTCGATGTAGGCCTGCAGGGAGCTGCGTTCCTTTTCGGTCTCGGCCCGGTGGGCGGCCAGGCCCCGCCCCAGATCCCCCACCAGATCGTCGAGGGCCGCAAGCCCCGACGGGGGGAATCCCCCCTCCACCGGCGAAAGGCCGGTCTGGGAAAGGTGGCTGATCTGGTTGACGTGGGCCGACAGGGGACGGAAGACGGCGTGGAAGAGAAAGAAGCCCAAGAGCCCGCCGACGCCGACCGCCAGCGCGCCGGTCAGGAGCAGCAGGATCGTCGTCCCTTTCCCCTCCGCCACCGGCGCGGCGGCGACCCCCACCGTCGGCCACCCGGCCAGGTCGATTCCCCGGGCGACCCCCCGCCAACGCCCGAACGCCCCTTCGAGGGGGAGGATTCCCGCCTCGCCGCTCATCTGGGTGAAGTGGGCCGTCACCCCCTCCGCCAGCTCCGTCGATTCCGGCCCCTGACGCGCCAGCAGTCTTCCTTCGGCGCTGAAGAGGCCGATCCACACCGACGGGTCGAGGGGGGCGGTCTCTTCCAGCGCTTCGAGGGCCCGTCTCGGCGAAACCCTCAGCAGCAGGGCGCCGACGGTCGTATCTCCCGCCCGGACCGGCGCGGCCAGCCACCCGTCGCCTGCGACGCCGTTGTTGTCGGCGAAACCGGAAAAGAGGGCGCCCCCCTGGCTTCTGAACGCCTCCTGCGCCACCGAGGCGGCCGGGTCGCCGCCGGTGAGCGCCGTCCCGATCCGTTCTCCCCGGACGACGCCGTAGATCACGTATCCCTTCTTCGGCTCCACCAGAAGGAGATCTTCCCCCCCCGCTCCCCGGAGCAGCCCGGCCAGCGAAGCGTCCCGCCGGTTGTGAACGGCGCCGTAGAGGCTTCCCGCCGGGAGGGGAGCGGCGCCGAGGGCGTGGCGGCGTAGCAGCTCG
>JADGCD010000050.1 GCA_015229165.1 Nitrospinota bacterium
CGACCTCTCCGGCCGGATGGCGGAGAAACGGATGGTGAAACTCGTCGGCATGGCAAAGGAGCCGTTCGGCCTGCCGGAGCTGGTGGGGGCGACCTCGGGCGACCTGCTGGTCATCTGCTTCGGTTCTACCTACGGCGCCGTGCGGGAGGCGGTGGAGCGGGCGGGAAGCGGAAAGAAGAGGATCGGGATGCTCCATTTCAACCGGCTCTGGCCCTTCCCGGCGGCCGAAGCCAAACGGGTGGCCGCCCGTTTCAAAAAGATCGTGGCGGTGGAAAACAACATTCAGGGGCAGTTCGACCGGCTCTTCCGGCGGGAGACGGCGTTGCCCACCGGAAAGCCGATCCTCCGGTACGACGGTCGCCCCTTCCGGGTGGCCGACCTGACCGCCACCTTGCGGAGGAGATGACACGCCATGAGCGAGAAGAGCCCCTTTCATTACGACGGCCCGACGTCATGGTGTCCCGGCTGCGGCGATTTCCAGATCGTTCAGTCGGTGGAGAAGGCGATGGCCCTGTTGGGAAAGAAACCGTGCGACGTCCTGCTGGTCTCCGGCATCGGGCAGGCGGCCAAGCTCCCCCACTATTTCAAAAGCAACGGCTTCAACGGGCTCCACGGGCGGGCTCTCCCGGCGGCGTTCGGCGCCAAGGCGATGCTGCCGGGGCTGACGGTCATCGTCACCTCCGGCGACGGCGATCTCTATGGCGAAGGGGGGAACCATCTGATCCACGCCATCCGCCGCAACGCCGACCTGACGGTCGTGGCCCACGACAACCAGATCTACGGCCTCACCAAGGGGCAGGCCTCCCCCACCACCGACCGGGGGCAGGTCACCCCGACCCAGCCCCACGGGGTCATTTCCGAGCCGTTTCATCCGTTGGCCTTCGCGCTGGCGCTGGGGGCGCCCTTCGTGGCCCGGTCGTTTTCCAAGGATATCGAGCTGACCGCCGCCCTCATCGCCGAAGCGGTACAGACCCCCGGCTTTGCCCTCATCGACACGTTGCAGCCGTGCGTCTCGTTCAACAAGGTCAACACCTACGAATGGTACGGCGACCGGGTCTACCGGCTCGACGGGGAGGGACACGACCCCTCCGACTGGACGGCGGCCATGAAGAAGGCCACCGAGTGGGGCGACCGTATCCCGGTGGGGGTTCTCTACAAGGGGGCAAAACCGGGGTGGCTCGAAAACGTCGGCGTCACCGGCGACAAGCCGACGTTCCTTGCCCCCCCCGACCCGGAGGCCATCGCCCGGCTGGCGGCGGCGTTCTCGTAACCGACATCGCCCGTTCGGGGGCCGGTTACGGTACAATGGCGCCACACATTACCGACCCTTATTCCGGGAACTCCATGAGCGAAGCCGTCCGCCCCCACATTACGCTGGTGGCCCCGATCTACAACGAGATCGACAATATCGACCCCTTCTTCCGGGAGGTGATCCCGGTTCTCGAATCGATGAACCGCCCCTTCGAGATCGTGGCCATCGACGACGGCTCCTCCGACGGCAGCTACGAAAAGCTCAAAGCGGTCCACGCCGCCGACCCACGGGTGAAGGTGATCCGGTTCCGGGCCAACTTCGGCCAGACCGCCGCTTTCGCCGCCGGGTTCGACAAGGCGGCGGGCGACATCATCATCACCATCGACTCCGACCTGCAGAACGATCCGGCCGACATCCCGGCGATGATCGCCAAGCTGGAGGCCGAAGAGCTCGACATCGTGGCCGGCTGGCGCCACGACCGGCAGGACGCTTTCGTCAACCGGAAGCTCCCGTCGATGATCGCCAATAAAATCATCTCCTCCACCACCAAGGTCCACCTCCACGACTACGGCTGCTCGCTGAAGGTCTTCCACCGGGAGGTCATCAAGAACATCCGCCTCTATGGCGAGATGCACCGGTTCATCCCGGCGGTGGCAAGCTGGATGGGGGTCCGGGTGGCGGAGATGCGGGTGAACCATCGCCCGCGCGTGGCCGGAACGAGCAAATACGGCATCGGCAGGACGGTGCGGGTGATCCTCGACCTGATGACGGTGAAGTTCCTTTTGACCTACAGCACCCGGCCCATCCAGATCTTCGGCCTCGGCGGGCTGGTGTCGGGGGGGATGGGGACGCTGCTCGGCATCTGGCTGACCATCGACAAATTCGTTTTCGGCGCGGCCATCGGCGGACGCCCGGCGTTGCTCCTGTCGGTGCTGCTGATTCTGGTGGGGGTGCAGTTGATCTCCATGGGGCTGCTGGCGGAGTTGCAGGCCCGCACCTATCACGAGTCCCAAGGCAAAGCGATCTACGTTGTCCGGGACACGCTGGAATAGCAGGCCGATGAAAAGCTGTCTGCGTCGGCGCGACAACGCCGCAGCGGCAACGCAGACAGCTTTTCAGGGATCGGACCGATGACGCCGACACCCGCCCGCCGCATGGGGGTCAACGTCGGCTTCAAGGCGGCCACGGAGCTGATCAACCGGCTCCTCTCCTTCGTCTTCTACATGGCGCTGGCGCGGTGGCTGGGGGAGTCGGACTTCGGCCTGTTCAACCTCCTCTACGCCGTCGGGGCCATGGCGGTGCTGGCGATCGATCCGGGGGTCAACCTGTCGCTGATCCGGCTGGCGCCCCGCCGTCCCGGATTTCTCGACCGGATGGCCGGGGCCGCGCTGGGGCTCAAGCTGTCGCTCCTCGTCCCGACGCTGCTGCTCTGCGTCGCCTACGGCTGGCTGGCCGGGTACGACCCCTCCCTCATCGCGCTGCTGACGCTGATGGGGGTCAACATGGCCGGGTTCGCCCTGACCGAATACGCCGCCGCCCTGATGCAGGCCCGGGAGCGAATGGGCGCCGAGACCTGGCTGATGGGATTGGGAAAGACGGTGGTGACCGGCGCGGCCCTGCTGGCGCTGGCGCTCGACGCCAACCTGACCCTGACGCTTGCCGCCATGACCGTGGCGCAGGTCGGCGCGGCATGGTGGACGCTGCGGTGGGTGGCCGCCGAAGGGGCGCCGGTGGCGCCCCGAATCGACTTTGGCCGGTGGAAGGAACTCCTGACCGACGCCCTGCCGTTGGCGGCCATGACGTTCATGACGGTGATCTTCTACCGGATCGACGTGGCGGTGGCGCCGTTCGTCGGAATCGACTTGGCCAGCCTCGGGCATTACACCGCCGGGGTGAAGCTGCTGGACGTCTGGCTGGCGGCGCCGACGCTGATCATGGCGGCCCTCTTCCCGACCCTCTCCCGGCTGTCGCAGAGCGATTTCGCCGCCTACCGCCGCTACACGCTCCGGGCGGCCCTCGGCCTGGGGGCGCTGGGGCTGATCGGCGCCGTGGCCGGGGGGTATCTTGCCGGGCCGCTGGTGACGCTCCTCTTCTCCGACCGGTTCGCCCCGGCCACGGGGGCGACGGCGGTTCTGGCGGTGGCGGGGGTCGGCATGTTCGTCCGCCACGTCTTCATGCAGGGACTGGCGCTGGAGGGGAAGGCCCTCTTCGGTTCGTTTCTGGCCGCCATGGCCACCGCCGTCGACATCGCCCTGCTTGCGGCGCTGGTCGGCCCGACGGGGATCGTCGGCATGGCCTGGGCCAAGGTGGTGGCCGACCTGTTCTTGGCGGGGACGGCGGGCTACCTCTGGTGGACCGTCCGCGCGCGAAAGGAGCGCCCATGACCGGTCGAACGCTTGATCTCGGATGCGGCTCGGCCAAAACCCCCGGCGCCCTGGGGGTCGACCGGTGGCCCGCCCCGGGCGTTGACCTGCTGGCCGACATGGCGTCGGGATATTTGCCCTTTGCGGACGAGACCCTCGACGCGGTGGTCATGAACGACGCGCTGGAGCATGTGTCCGATCCCCCCCGGCTGGTGGGGGAGATCGCCCGCATCCTCGTCCCCGGCGGGACGCTTGCGGTTCGGGTCCCCCACTATACCTCGATCCACGCCTGGTCCGACTTCACCCACAAAAGCTTCTTCTCGGTGGAGTCGCTCAAACACCTGACCGGGGGACACGCCGCCTACCGCCACTATTCGGCCACGCCGATGGAGTTGGTCTCGTCGCGTCTCCATTTCTGGAAGGGGTGGCGCCTGCTGGGGGTCGAAGCGCTGGCCAACGCATTCCCCTCCCTGTACGAGAAATATTTCGCCTTCACCTTCCCGGCCATGGCCCTGACGTTCACCCTGCGCAAGGGGGCGGCCGATGACGCCGATTGACGGGGAGACCGGAATCGGCTATCAAGGAGGGCCCCTCGGATGTCCCGACGGGAATCGTTTCCCGTCTCCTGTCGCATCCCCGGTGCCCCTGTGAAGATCGCCATCGACGTTCGGACCATCAACAAACCCCGGTCGGGGGTGGGCTACTACGTCACCAATCTGGTCGAACAGTTGCAGGTCATTGACCGGACGAACGCCTACTGCCTCCTCAGCAACGACCCGGGGTTCGACGCCGCGCTGGCCGGCTCCCCCAACTTCAACCACTGCCACACCCGGGTCTCGAACGAGAACCACCTGGTGGGGGACTTGTGGGAGAACACCTACCTCCCCCACTCCCTGATGAACCGCGGAATCGACGTGTTCCACGGCCCGGCGTTCATGATCCCCCTCTACAAGGGGGAGCTGAAAACGGTGGCCACCATCCACGACATCGTGGCCTACGTCCTCCCCCGCACCATCCCGATGAAGTACGCCCTCTATATGAAGCTGCTGATCGGGCAGGTGGTGAAACGGGCCGACCGGCTGATCTCGGTGTCGGAATCGACCAAGCGGGACATGGTCCGCTGGCTGGGGGTGCCGGAAGGAAAAATATCGGTGGTTCCGCAGGGGGTGGGAAAGGATTTCGTCCCGGCGCCCCCCGACGACGAGGGGGGGCGGCTCGTCCGCAAGAAGTTCGGCATCCGGGGGGACTACTTCCTGTTCGTGGGAAACCTGGAGCCGCGCAAGAACCTCATCCGGATCATGCAGGCCTTCGAAATCGCCCGGGAGAAGGCGGGGCGCGACCTGCAACTGGTGATCTGCGGCAAGAAGGGGTGGCTCTACGACGACATTCTGGCCGCCTACCACCGGATCCGCCGGGACAGCGAAATCGTCCTGACCAACTATGTGGACGAGGCGGACCGGCTGCGCCTCTACCAGCACGCCCGGACGTTTCTCTTCCCCACCCTGTACGAGGGGTTCGGCATGCCGGTGCTGGAGGCGATGGCCTGCGGCGCGCCGGTGATCACTTCCAACGTCAGCTCGTTCCCCGAAATCTGCGGCGACGCGGCCCTGTTGGTGGACCCCTACGACGTGCAGGGTATCGCCGACGCGATCCTGTCGCTGGAGGAGTCGCCCGACCTTCGGGCTTCGCTGCGCGCCAAGGGGCTCGAACGGGCGGCGCTCTATACCTGGCGGGAGACGGCGGCCCGGACGCTGGACGTCTACCGCTCGGTGATGTGAGGCGGCGATGAAGGCCCTTCTTCTGGCGGTGGCGGTCCTCCTTGCGGCGACGCCCGCTCTGGCCGACCCGTTTATCGCGGAAGATCTGGTCTTCCCGGCCCAGGGGTTTGGCCGTCCCCACGGGGCGTCGATGGTGGAATTGACCGACGGGTCGATCTTCGCCACGTGGTTCTCGTCGAAGGTGGAGACCAGCGGCGACGCGCGGATCTTCGGCGCGCAATGGAGCCCGGCGACGGGCGCCTGGTCCCTTCCGCGCACGATTGTCGACGACCGTTACTCGAAGTCGCTGGGGAACACCGCCCTCTTCCGGGACGACGACGGGAGGATCTGGCTCTGGTTCGCGGCGGTCTTCGCCGGGGGATGGAGCGGGGCGATGGTCGACTACACCGTCTCGGCGGACGACGGGCAAACCTGGTCGCCGGGCAAGCGGCTGGTCTGGTGGCCGGGCAACCTGCCGCGCAATCCCCCGATCGACGCGGGGGACCACACGATGCTGGTTCCGCTCTTCATCGACTTCTGGTACGAGGCGGACCTGTCGGGCTCCTACACGGCCCGGATCGACTACCGCAACGGGCAGGTGGTGGGGAGGACGTACGCCTCCATGGACGATCCGGACGCCATCCAGCCGACGCTGGTCCCGCTGCCGGACGGGCGCATCCTCGCGCTGATGCGGGACAAGGGGGAGGTGGCGGTGAAGCGGAGCTGGTCGGCCGACGGGGGGCGCTCCTGGGGGCAGGTCTCGAAGACGAACCTGCCGAACCCGGGGTCGGCCATCGCGGCTTTGTACGTGGAGGAAATCGGGGCGACGCTGCTGGTCTACAACCATTCGTCGAACACACGGGACCCGCTGTCGCTGGCGGTGTCGCGGGATGGCGGGGCGACCTTCACCCGGATCGCCGACTTGGCGCAAAAGGGGGGGGACCCGGAGGCGTCGTTCGATTACCCGGCGATACTGCGGACGAAAGACGGTCTGATCCACGCGATCTGGACGCACGACAAGCGGGCGACGCTCAAACATGTCCGCTTCAACGTGGAGTGGCTGCGCCGACAACTGCGCAAGGCGGGGTTGCCGGTTCGCCCGGAATAAGTTAACCCTTGCGTTTCTTCCATTCGTGGGCTAACATTCCAAATCCAATCGCGTCGGGATGTGGCTCAGTCTGGTAGAGCACTCGCTTCGGGAGCGAGGGGTCGGAGGTTCAAATCCTCTCATCCCGACCATCTTGCGATGGCATTCTTCCACACGGTCTCTCATTGGCGCGTCTTCGCCGCGCACCCCTCGACCGGTCAAGGCGGCAAACCCTTTTCCCCCACCACGACACATAGCGGCTCCATAAACGCACGCGTGAATTTGCGGATAATCGGCGGGAGAGGGCGCCCGCAGGGGCGTCAGGAGGGGACTTTCGGATTCAGGGCGGCGTGCGCCTTTTTCAGGACCAGCTCTTCCGTATACGGTTTCACCACGTAGTCGGTGGCGCCCGACTGGAGCGCCGCGATGATATTCTCCCGCAGCGCCTCCCCCGTCACCATGATGATCGGCGTCTCCCGCGTCGCCGGAAGCGAGCGGAGCAGCCGAAGAACATCCAGCCCGGTCAGCTTGGGCATGTTCCAGTCGAGCAGGATCAGGTTGAACGCCCGCGCCTTGGTGGCGTGGATCGCACTGGCGCCGTCTTCGGCGAAGTGGATGTTGCGCACCCCCGCCCGCTTGAGGATACCCGAAAGATGCCGACGAATGATGACACTGTCGTCGACGATGAGAACCGTCGCGTCAAAAAATGAGACACCCATCCCCTGATCCTGTGAAGAGTGAAGGCCCCGACCAGCGCATGGTATCACGTCGCCCTGTAAAGTTCACACCCGCCGTCGCGGTGCGGCGAAAGAAACGGTTACTGGATTATTTCGTGCCACTTTCACCGCCGACATCCGGCACGCCCCCTACCGACAAAAGCCCCTTCCTCTGCTATACTTGCCGCTCAAACCCGATCCGGAGTAACCGATGCGCCCGACCGTCACTCTTTCACTGCTGGCCGCCCTCGTCATGCTCGTCGCCCTCCCCTCCGACGCGCTGGCGGCGGACAAGTGGGACGTCAACATCTACGCCCTCATGGGGAAACGCTCGCTGGGCAAGTGGGACGACCGGAACTTCGAACAAGACACCAGCGCCTTCAAGGAACAGGATGTCGTGGGGGGGGAGATCGATTTCGGCCCCTCCCTCTGGCCGGCGAACTTCTGGTTCGGCTACACCCGTAGCGAAAAAAAGCTGTCGATCCCGTCCATCGACTTCGACTCCACCCTGACCATGACCGAATATTACGCCGGGGTCCGGTCGAACCTGATCGGATTCTTCGTCTCGGGGGGCGCCGCCTCCATCGGGGGGGAGTTCTCCGGCCACACCGGCGCCGTTCCCCACAAGGTCACCGTGGAAAGAGAGATCGGCCTGCTCCTCAACGCCGGGGTCCAGTGGAGACTGGCCGTTGTCGGCTTCGCCATCGACGCCCGCGCCCTGACCGGCACAAAAAACAACGACTACGCCCAGTTGGCGTTGAAGGCCGGACTTTCGTTCTGAGCCCCTTCTCCCCTCAAGAACTCCCCTTCCCGCGCCGATAACCCGAAGGAGGAGACAGTTGTCCTGTTCCTTTCGGGGACAACCGTCATACATTAGAACTGTGAGGGTTTTACCCCAGCGACGAGGGAGCGGGGTCATGATACGGACGACGGTCGGAGCGGCGCTTGCCCTGGCGGGACTCTGTGTGTCCTCCGTCGCCTTCGCCGCGGCCCCGGCCCCGCTATTCGAAGCCCTCGATCCTTCCGGCGCCTCCTTCACCCTCACCCCCGATGACGACCCGACCATTCTCCGCCAACGGCCGGTCCGGGTGGACGAACGGGCGCTGGGCCCCGGAGACCCGGCCTCGTTCGCCCTCGAACCGGGGCCGACCGTCCTGCTGCTCAACTTCTTCGACGACGCCCCCTTCTATGTCCGGATCGACGCGGTTGAGGAGACCCCCTCCGGCAAGGGGACGATCCGGCGCGGCGTCATCGAAGGGCGTCCCGAAAGCGAAGTGACCCTCGTCACCGAAGAGGGGGTTACCATCGGCAACCTCCGGGACGGCGAGGGACGCACGTTCCAGATCCTGCTCGACCCGTCGGGAACGCCGGTGGTCCGGCAGATCGACGAATCCCGTTTCCCGCCGGAAATCCCCCCCATCCCGATCTTCAATCCCGCCGAGGAGCCGCCCCTCCCCGCACCGTCGTGGGATGACACGGTCGATCCGCTCCTGACCCGCGACACCCCCGACCTGTCGGGCGCCCTGGTCGATGACGGCTCCATCGTCGACGTGCTGGTTCTCTACACCCCCTCGGCCCGGGCCGCCGTGGGGGGCCCTGTGGCCATGAAAAACAAGATCAACCTGGCCGTCACCGAGACCAACACCGGCTACGCCAACAGCGGCGTCGTCCAGCGGGTCCGGCTGGTCCACAGCCAGGAGGTCTCCTACAACGAGGCCGGGTCCAACGGCATGAGCGACGCCCTCGGACGGCTGGCCAACGCCGCCGACGGCTACATGGACATCGCCCACACCCTGCGGACCTCCTACGCCGCCGACATGGTGGTTCTGCTGATCAACAACAACCAGAACTGCGGCTACGGCTACCTGATGGCCACCGAGTCGAACGCATTCAAGACCTACGCCTTCTCGGTGACCCACCACAGTTGCGCCACCGGCAACTACACCTTCGCCCACGAGATGGGACACAACCAGGGATGCACCCACGACCGGGCCAACGCCTCCAGCGCCAGCGCCCCGGTGGCGGCCTACGCCTACGGTTACCAACACCCCACGGCGCCCAAGTTCTACACCATCATGGCCTACTACTGCGCCGGGTGCGTCCGGATCAACTACTGGTCCAATCCGGCGGTAAGCTACAGCGGCGTCCCCACGGGCCGGGCCGCCAACGTCGCAAACCCGGCCAACAACGCCCTCTCCATGAACAACACCCGGGATACCGTCTCCAACTGGCGCCTATCGAAATATCGGGCGCTGCCGGTCAAGGCGACGCCGGTCTCGCCGAAAGTGGTCGCCTATTCCAACAAACCGGCCTACCGGTGGAACGCCATCGCCAACGCCTCCAAATACCAGCTTGCCGTCTGGTGGGGAGGGACGTTGCGCTATGCCGCATGGCTGCCCGCCACCGATGTCGGATGCGGCGCCGGAACCGGCGTCTGCTCCTATACCCCCAATCTCACCCTGCCCTCCGCCGCCACCCTCTGGAAGATCAGGGCTGGCAACCCGGTGGGAGATGGACCGTGGGGAGACCAGATCAGCTTCACCCCCACCAAACCTGGTTCAACGACCACCGTCTGGCCCACAACGGGGGTAACGCTGACCACCAAACGCCCCACGTTCCAGTGGAGCCGCAACGTCGCCGCCCACCGCTACCTCTTGCAGGTGAAAGACAGCGTCGGCTGGCGGATCAACATCTGGTACACCCAAACCCAGGCCGGATGCGCCACCGCCGGAACCACCTGCCGGATCGTCGCGCCGGTCGCCCTGACCACCGGGAGCGTCCAGTGGTGGATCAAGGCCGACAACCCGGTGGGCGTCGGCCCCGTCACCGGGCCGATCGCCTTCACCGTCCCGTAATCCGTCCCCTCCTGTCCGTCGTATGATGGAAATGCCCGGCGGCGGGCAGTCCATATTCATAGGAAAGGGAACGGAGCATGAACATGCGGCGATGGCTGGCCGGAATGGGGATCGTGGCCCTGCTGGCGGGAGGATGCGTCACCGACGGCGGCAAAGGGAGCGTTGACGCAGGCCCACCGTTGGCCCGGGAGAGCGTCCAGGCGGGCAAGAGCGCCCCGTACCCACCTACGGTAGTACCGATGGCCGCCGCCAGTCCGTCGGAAAGCCGCTGGCGTCCCCCCCTTGAGAACCCCAACGACCAGCCGTACGACGCCATGTTCTTCACCCACTACGGCGTCAACCCCACCGTCGATACCGACGAGGAGCCCCTCTCCACTTTCGCCGTCGACGTCGACACCGCCTCCTACAGCATGGCCCGGGCTTACCTGACGGGGGGGAACCTCCCCCCCGCCGACGCCGTCCGGGTGGAGGAGTTCGTCAACGCCTTCCCCACCGACGATCCGGCCCCCGCCACCGGGGACTTCGCCGTCGCCACAACCCTCTTCCCCTCCCCGTCGCGCCCCGGCTATGCCCTGCTGCGGATCGGCATCCGGGGACGCGACGTGGCCGACGCCGACCGGAAACCCTCGAATCTGGTCTTCGTAGTCGATACCTCCGGCTCCATGGAGCGGGACGACCGGCTGGGGCTGGTCAAGCAGGGGCTCGGCTATCTCGTTGATCGGCTCAAGGACGACGATACGGTAGCGCTGGTCACCTATGGCGACAGCGCCGTCCTCGCCCTGCCGCCGACGCCGGGACGGGAGAAATCGGCCATCCTCGCGGCACTCTTCGCCCTGCGCCCCACCGGCGTCACCAACGCGCAGGCGGGAATCCACCTTGGCTATGAAACCGCCGCCAAGGCCTTCCGCAAAGGCGCCATCAACCGGATTGTCCTCTGCTCCGACGGGGTGGCCAACAACGGCATCGCCACCGGGGCCGATACGATCTTCGCCACGGTAAAGGACAAAGCCGCCCTGGGGATCACCCTCTCCGCCGTCGGATTCGGCATGGGAAACTACAACGACACCCTCATGGAGCGCCTCGCCGACGACGGCGACGGAAACTACGCCTATGTCGACCGCCCCGCCGAGGCCCGCCGCGTCTTCGCCCAGAACCTCACCGGCATGTTGCAGGTCATCGCGAAGGATGTAAAAGTCCAGGTCGCCTTCGACCCGAAGCGGGTCTCCCGTTACCGGCTCCTCGGCTACGAGAACCGGCGGCTGGAGAAGGAG
>JADGCD010000051.1 GCA_015229165.1 Nitrospinota bacterium
TGACCACCAACTACTCATATGCGATCACCTGTCAGGTGATTACCGTCACGATACAGAAGGTGTGCGCCGCTTGTGTGGTTAGGTGATCCTACATCATCCCCAGCATCTTCTCCACATCCTCTGTGGTGTTGTAGAAATGGGGTGACACCCGGATGCCGATGCCACGGGGGATGACCATGACGTTGGCCTCTTCCAAACGACGGGCCAGTGGGGCCAAGGCCGCCCGGTCGCGGGGGGCGAAGATGACGATCCCCGACCGCTCCCCGTCGTTCTCAATGGGCGAAACGATGTCATAGCCCTTCGCCCGCAATCCGTCGATCAGCCGGTCGGTCAGCGACAGGACGTGGGCGAAGTTCCGCTCCACCCCCCGCTCCATGACGAGCGACAACGACGCGTTCAGCGCATGGATGCCGACCAGGTTCGGCGTCCCCTCCTCGAACCGTTGGGCGTCGGGCTTCAACGTGAAGTCGATTTTCGTGAAGTTTAGTTCGTCGGCCACGGTGTGCCACCCGGCGGTGACGAGGTCGAGTTCCTCCATCCGCTCTTTCGCGCAATAGAGCAACCCGATCCCCTCGGTGGCGCAGAGCCATTTATGCCCCCCGCAGGCGAGGTAGTCGATGCCCCATTCTTTCGCCTCCATCGGGACCAGCCCCAGCGACTGGATGGCATCGACGAAGAGCCGCACCCCTTTCCCGCGCAACAGTTCCGCCAGCGCCGGGAGGTCGGCCCGGAACCCGGTGGTGAATTGCACCGACGAGATCGCCACCATTCGGGTCTTCGGCGTCAGGGCCGCTTCGATGCTTGCCACCGGCACACGCCCGCCGACGCTCTGGACCGTCACCACCTTCACCCCCCGGGTCCGTTCGAGGTTCAGCCACGGGTAGACGTTGGAGGGGAACTCCAGGTCGTTGACGATCACCTCGTCCCCCGCCCGCCACCGGAATCCCCCGGCCACCTTGCTCCCCCCCTCGGCGGTGTTTCTGATGAAGGCGACCTCTTCCGGCGCACAGCCGATAAGGGCGGCGCTCTGCCGCCGGGTCTCGGCCACGGTGGCCATCCATTGGGGCATATTCAGGTAGGCGCTTCGGGCGGCCCCCTCGCCGAACCGGGCGATGGCCTCGGCGGTCGGCTCCGGCATGGGGGTCATGGAGGCGGCGTTCAGGAAGGTGTACTCCGCCAGCATGGGGAATGAGCGGCGGATCAGGGTCGACTCGGCCCCGTCGTAGGGGCGTGCGGCTCGGGGTGAAGGGGTCATGACGGCTTTTCCGGACTGATGGGCCCTGCATTTGATGAAATCGGGACGAATCGGTGGGCGGGCGCGGTTTGGGTTTGCCACTCTGCCGCCGAATAGTTTACTATATCCTGATATACATTATTGTAAGTGAAGGAAAAATGCCAGCCACCGGCTATGCGGACCTGCATCTGCACTCGACCTGTTCCGACGGGTCGCAGGAGCCGTCCGAGCTGGTCCGGCTGGCGGCGGATCTCGGGTTCGACGCCATCGCCCTCACCGACCACGACACCGTGGCCGGGGTAGAGGATGCGCAGGCTGAAGGAAACAAGCGGGGGGTCGAGGTGATCGGCGGCATCGAAATATCGTCGGACATGGACGGCGTTTCGGTCCACATACTCGGTTATTTTGTCGATCCCACCGACGCAGGTCTTCGGTCGCTGACGGTGGAGGGAAAAGAGCGCCGGGTGGCGCGCATGGAACGGATGGTAGCCAAACTCAACAAGTTGGGGTATCCTCTCGACCTGGACGAGTTGCGCGACACTCTGGGCGACGCCACGCCGGGACGGGCCCATTTGGCCCGGTTCATGGTGGCAAAGGGGCATTTTCGCCATGTGGAGGCGGTCTTCACCCGGGTGTTGGGGGACGGGAAGGCGGCCTACGAACCGGCGCAGAAACTGACCGCCGAAGACGCCATCGCCATCGTGGCCACCGCCGGGGGGGTCAGCAGCCTGGCCCATCCGGGGCTGACCGGCATTGATGGGAAGATCGAACGGCTGGTGGCGGCGGGGCTGGACGGGATCGAAGTCTACGCCGGTCGCCACAGCGACGCGCAGATCATGCGCTACCTTTCGGTGGCGCGGAAGATGGACCTGCTGGTCACCGGCGGGTCGGACAGCCACGGGCCCGGATCGGGCGCGCGGGGGATGGGGGCGGTACGCCTCCCGATGAAACGGGTGGAAGCGCTGCGTCACCGGGCGGCCCAACGGGGCCGACGGGTCGCCGCCGGATGAACAAGGGGAGCCAACGATGAAACTGCGCGACGAGATGATCGACTACCTGGCCCACCGGATCGTGGTGAATCTGGAAGCCATGGAGATGATCGACTGCGAAGGGAACGCCCAGGGGGTGATCGAGTCGATCGCGGGGGTGATGACCGCCGACCTGATGGTGGAAGACCTCCTCAACGACGAGGTCAAGGAGATCCTCGAGAACAAGGGCGAGGAGATGGAGTCGGTCGATTACCGGAAAATGTTCAACATGGTCAAGTCCAAGCTCGCCCGGGAACGGGGGCTGATTCTGTGATCCGCATCGGAGGCGACAAAGAGTGAAGCTGTCACGCGAAAAGATCAATCACCTGTCGAAACTGATCCTTCGGCAAATCCTCTCCGACGAGCGGGTGGAGTTCTTCTGCGAGGAGAACGAGATGCGCCTGGAAATCGTCAATATCCTCCGGACCGAACTGGCCGTGGAGGAGGAGATCGACGACGTGGTGCGCCATACCATCGAGTCCTACTCCAAGGACATCCGGGAGGGAACCGAGGAGTGGGAGATCCTCTACCACAAGCACTACAACGAAGAGACCAAACGGCGCCGGGGGGTCTCGCTCTAAGGTATCGTCCCCGTCTTCGGGCGGGGTCGCACGCGGGGAAGGGTTCGCCCTTCCCCGTTTTTCGTTGTGCGCTTCCCGGCCCCTTTGACCCGTTGCGCGGTTTTCATGCAGGCGAAGCTTGGCGACTGCGTAGACGGGGCCGCCACGGGTGGGCGGATTGAAGGGGAACAAAAAAAGGACGCCCACCGGGTGGCGGGCGTCTTTCGGGATCGGGGACTCCTCCGCGACGAGCGCGGGGAAACCCTTATTTGCCGGCCGGTTTCTTGGCGGCGGCTTTCTTCGCGGCCGGCTTTTTGGCGGCGGCTTTCTTCGCGGCCGGCTTTTTCACGGCGGCTTTCTTGGCAGCCGGTTTCTTGGCGGCGGCCTTCTTGGCGGCAGGTTTCTTGGCGGCGGCTTTCTTCGCAGTAGCCATCAGGGTCTCCTTTTTCTTCTTGGTTGACGGTTTACCGGCGTTACCCGATTTTGCGACCGTTGTTTTTATATCCCATGACGTAAAGACGGGATACATTTGCACCACTTGATGAACCAGGTCGGCGGTTTTCTGATCCACCTCGAGAATCAGTCGTCCGCCGAATCGCATATCCAGGCCTATGTTGCCCGGGTCAAGTTTCGCAGTGTCAATGGCTTTTCGCAAAGCGCCCAGGTCGATGCCGGCGTAACGGGCATATGAGATAAGCTCCGAGACCCTCTCACGCAGCTCCCTGTCGGGATACCGAGGGTTCGCCAGCTCCAACCTCACCCGTTGTCCGCTTTTCAAAGCCGTCCCCTTGAAGCAGGTAATTTGGGAGAAATTTCCGGTTAACTAACGCAAAAAGTCGTTACCTTAATGCTACTCTCGCTATAATTAGGTGCATTATAGCTATAATTAGATGCCACTACAAGACTTTTTTTTGCTTTTCAACATATTTTTTCACAGGGTTATGCTGAAGTATTGCGCATGTAATCAGTAGTATACAGATATGCGCTGGTGGCGTGTGGAAAAAAGGTGAAATGCGTCTTGATTTTTTTTGCGACTCCAACCCGAATTTTGCGGAGGGTGTGGGGGTGGCCGACGCCGCTTTTTGGCGTCACGCGGTCGTCCGTCCGGCGCCGTGCTCGCCAGATCGCGGGTCGGTCTGGCGTGGTCAGGTAGTCAGATCGACCAGCGGCTTTTCCCCCAGGTGATAGCGCAGCGCAGTGTTTCCCGCCGGTTCCATCGGTCCGCCGAAGAGGTTCATCCCCGCGCCGAGCCGGGGGAGCGTGCGGGTCAACGTGGCGAAGAGGGGAGGGGGGGCGTTGCGCCCTCCGACGTCGGCAAGTGGGGTAACCATGATCCGTGCCCTCCTTGGCGCGCATCCATTCCGTCGCGATAACCGTCATGAGCGGCGGCCTGTCGTCCGTGTCGGGCCGCCTCTTTGTTCCATGTCTTCTTATCGGCGTTCCCGGCGTTCGCCTTGAGAGTTGGGCGTAGAGAGGGGCGCGGGGGTATAATAGCCCGATTCGCCCTTACCTCTATCGCGGAGCTGTCAATCCATGGATCATTTCGTTCGCCGCCTCGACGAGGCGGGACGTCCCTATCTTGAAGTCGATCTTTCCGGTTTCGATCTCATGCACCACCCCTTGCTGAACAAGGGGACCGCCTTCTCTCCCGAGGAGCGGGAAGAGTTCGCCCTCGACGGGCTCCTGCCCCCCCACGTCTCCACGTTGGAGGAGCAGATCGAACGGGTCTACGAGAACTACTCGATGAAGGGGACCAATCTCGAGAAATACATCCACCTGCGGGCGTTGCAGGACCGCAACGAGACCCTCTTCTTCGCCCTGGTGAACCGGCACGTGGAGGAGATGACCCCGATCATCTATACCCCCACCGTCGGCGAGGCGGTGCAGAAGCTCTCCCACATCTACCGTATCGCCCGGGGCCTCTGGATCACCCCCGCGAACGTGGAGCGGATGGACCAGATGGCCGCGTCGCTCCCCAGCCGGGACATTCGGGTCGTCGTCGTCACCGACAATCAGGGGATCCTCGGCATCGGCGACCAGGGGGCGGGGGGGATGGGCATTCCCATCGGCAAGCTTTCGCTCTACACCCTCGGGGCCGGAATCGACCCGGCCGGGTGTCTTCCCATTTCGCTCGACGTCGGCACCGACAACCAGATCCTCATCAACGACCCCCTCTATCTGGGGCACAAGAAGGAGCGGCTCACCGGCGCGGACTACGACCGGTTCATCGACCGGTTCGTCACCAAGGTCAAGGAACTGTTCCCCAACGCCCTGCTCCAGTGGGAGGACTTTTCCAAGCAGAACGCCTTCTCCAACCTCGAACGGTATCGGGACACCATCCTTTCCTTCAACGACGACGTGCAAGGGACCGGCGCGGTGGTCGTCGCCGGGGTCATGGGGGGCGTCCGGCTGAAACACGAAAAACTCGAACAACAGACCTACGCCGTCTACGGCGCCGGGGCCGGAGGGATGGGGGTCGCGCTCCAGCTGCGCAACACCCTCATGGCGCGTAGCGGCCTGAGCGCCGATGAGGCGGCGTCGAAGATTTACGTCATCGACAGCCAGGGGGTCATGACCCGCGACCGGGTCGGGCTGGAGGCGTACAAGATGCAACTGGCCCGCGACCCGCGGGAGCTGGCCGGGTGGAGCGTGAAGACGCCGGGGCGGGCCGGTCTGGTGGAGGCGATCCGCAACGCGCAGGTGACGGTTCTGCTGGGCCTCTCCGGCCAGCCCAACGCCTTCGACGAAGAGGTGGTGGCGGCCCTGCTGGCCAACACCCCCCAGCCGTTGATCTTCCCCCTCTCCAACCCCACCTCCAAGTGCGAGGCCAAACCGGCCGACCTGATCCGGTGGAGCCGCGGCGCGGCCATCGTCGCCACCGGCTCCCCCTTCGCCCCGGTGGAGTACGAAGGTTGCACCTACCGGATCGGGCAGGGGAACAACGTCTTCATCTTCCCCGGCGTGGGGCTGGCCGCCATCGCCAGCGGCGCCACGAAGATCACCGACGAGATGTTCACCGCCGCATCGATCCGGCTGGCCGACCTGATGCCCGCCGACGCCCCCCTCTCCCACTGCGTCTTCCCCCGGATCGCCGACCTGCACAAGGCCAGCGAACAGGTGGCTCTTGCCGTCTACGAAAAGGCCTTCGAGCAGGGGGTCGCCACCGCCGACCGGGCCGCCGATCCGCTGACGGCCCTCCGGGCCCGGATGTGGGCGCCCACCTATGTTCCGCTGCACAGGAAGCGGGGATGATTCGATGACGCTCGCCCCGATCCTTGCCGCCATCGTCGCCCACAAGCGGGACGAAGTGGCCGCCTTCAAGCGGAGCGTCCCGGCGGAAGGGCTGGCCGAGCGGGCCGCCGCCCGCCGGGAGGAGCAAGGGGCGGCGCGGTCGCTGGTGGAAGCGATGCGTCGCCATACCGTCACGGCCAACGTCATCGCCGAGGTGAAGCGGGCGTCGCCGTCGCGGATGTTGCGTCCCGTCGGGTTTGACCCGGTGGCCATAGCGAAGGGGTACGAAACGGCGGGGGCCGCCGCGATCTCCTGCCTCACCGACGCCCGCTTCTTTTGCGGCTCTGGCTCATATGTCCCCCTCATTCGTCATGAGGTGGGGCTTCCCGTCTTGCGAAAGGAATTCGTCATCGATCCGATCCAACTGGTCGAGACGGCGGCGTTGGGGGCCGACGCGGTGTTGCTGATGGCGATTCTCTTCGACTCTCCCGACGCTTTCGCCGAAATGTACGAGACCGCCGAAGGGCTCGGCCTGACGCCGCTGGTCGAGATCGGCGACGAGAACGAGTGGGAGCGGGTGGCCGGATGCGAGCCGGAGCTGGTGGGGATCAACAACCGGGACTTCGCCAGCCCCGACCTGGCGCTTGATCTGGCGCGGACTGAACGACTGGCGCCCGGCTTGCCGGGGGGGGTGACGCTGGTGAGCGAGAGCGGCGTCTCCACCCCCGCCGACATCGTTCGCCTGAAGAAGTGCGGCGTGTCGGGGTTCCTGATCGGCTCGGCCCTGATGAAGGAAGACGATCCCGGGGGCGCGCTGGCGTCGTTGCTGGCCGGGGTGGCGGCGCATCGGTAGGGAGCGCGCCTCTATATAGAAGAAGCGCTGACGCAAAAACGGGAGAGCCGCAACGGGTTTTGGGCCTTCACCTGTCCACACCGAGGCGGCGGAGGCGAATGCCTCATCGGCGCCGACGTTTGGCGATTGCGGTAAGGCGTCGAGAGCTTTGGCGAGACCCCCGCCGTCCGCCTAGGACCCGAGGAGCGCCGTGGAGGAGATGATCCCCACCGGCTTTCCCTCCTCTTCCACGATCATGTGGCGGACCCCCGCCTTTTTCATGGTGTCGCGGGCGTCGAAGATCGAAGCCCCCCCGTCCACTTTCTGGACCTGGGTGTTCATGATCGCCGACGCGGCGGTGGCGCCAAGGTCGAGACCGGTGGCGACCCCCTTGCGGACCACATCGGCCTCGGTGACGATGCCGACCACCCGGCCGTCGCCGTGGTTGACGATGACCACGCTGGAGACGTTCCGTTCGGCCATGGTCTTGGCCATCTCGATCACCGTGGCGGTGTCGTCGGTCGTGACCATCTCTTTGCTCATCAGGTCGCGTACGGCAAGCAGGGTGCTGAAATCCATGGTTCTCTCCTCGGCGCCCGTTCGGGAACGCGGTTTCGTTATCGACGCATCATACCACGGCGCGCTTTCGGGTTGTGTCTTCCCGGAAAATAGCCTACTCTTCATAGCTTGCGGATTATGAACCCGATACGGCCCCAAGGGCCGGTCTACGACTGAAGGAGTCATGCGATGATCATCGTCATGCAGGAAGGCGCCTCCCAGCAGGATATCGACGACGTCTGCCGCCGGGTGGTCGACTTCGGCTACACCGCCAAGTTGTTGCAAGGGTCCGTGCGGACCGTCATCGCCGCCCTCGGCGACGCCCGCGACAAGGCCCGCCTGACCGCGCTCGAGTCGCTCCATCACGTCGAGAGCGTGATGCCGATCCTGAAGCCGTACAAGCTCTGCTCCCGCGAGGCGAAGAAGGAAGACACCGTCATCGACGTCAAAGGGATCAAGATCGGCGGCAAGAAGATGCAGGTCATGGCCGGCCCCTGCTCCGTGGAGAGCAAGGAACAGCTGATGGCCACCGGGATGGCCTGCAAGGAAGCCGGAGCCACCATCCTGCGCGGCGGCGCTTTCAAACCCCGCACCTCCCCCTACAGCTTCCAGGGAATGGCCGAAGAGGGGCTGATCCTCCTGCAGGAGGTCTCCCAGGCCACCGGCATGCCGATCGTCACCGAGGTGATGAACCCCCGGGAGATCGAGCTGGTCTACAAGTATTCCGACATCATCCAGATCGGGGCGCGCAACGTCCAGAACTTCTCCCTGCTCAAGGACGTGGGGCAGCTCGACAAGCCGATCCTTCTCAAGCGGGGGCTCGCCACCACCATCGAAGAGTGGCTCATGAGCGCCGAATACATCCTCTCCGAAGGGAACCAGGAGGTCATCCTGTGCGAGCGGGGTATCCGCACCTTCGAGAAGGCCACCCGGAACACGCTTGACCTGTCGTGCATCCCGGTGGTGAAAGAGCTGACCCACCTGCCCATCATTATCGACCCTTCCCACGGCACCGGTTACTGGCACATGGTCCCCTCCATGGCCAAGGCCTCCGTCGCCGCCGGAGCCGACGGGCTGATGATCGAGGTCCACTGGAAACCGGAAGAGGCCTACTCCGACGGCCCCCAGTCGCTCAAACCGGGCAAGTTCCACACGCTGATGGAAGAGCTTCGCCCCATCGCCGCAGCGGTTGGACGCGAGATCTGAGCCCCGTTCGACCCGAACGCCCGGAGCGGTCCGCCGCTCCGGGTTTTTTGTCGTCTCCTTCGTGGTCGGGCGATGATAGTGTGGCGAAGACGCGCCATGTTGTGAGGCGGTCGGCGCCTTAACCTGTCCGGGCCTGCGCGCCAACGAGCGCGCTTGGGAGATAACGGTGGGATGAAAAGATATTTTGGGCCCGGCGGGAAGCTGGCGAAAATCCTGCCCGACTACGAAAGCCGCCCCGGGCAGACCGAGATGGCCGAAGGGGTGGCGCGGACACTGTCAAAGGGGGGGACGTTACTGGTCGAGGCCGGGACCGGCACCGGCAAGACGCTGGCCTACCTGATTCCCGCCGCCCTGTCGGGAAAGAAAGTCGTCGTCTCCACCGGCGCCAAGAACCTGCAAGAGCAGCTCATCGGGAAAGACATCCCGTTGGTGGAAGATCTGTTCGGCGGCGCCGTCCGCTCCGCCGTGATGAAAGGGCGGGGGAACTACCTTTGTCGGCGCCGCTACCGGGCCTTCGCGCAGGAGCCCCTCTTTGGCGACACCATGCAGGCGCGGGTCTTCACCCTTGTCCGGGAGTGGGCCGAACGGACCGACACCGGCGACCGGGCCGAGATCCAGGGCCTCCCCGACGACTATCCGGCGTGGCAGGAGATCAACTCCCGCTCCGAACTCTGCCTCGGGCAAGCCTGCCCCACCTTCGATTCCTGCTTCGTCACCCGGATGCGGGCCGAGGCGGCCACGGCCGACATCGTCGTCGTCAACCACCACCTCTTTTTCGCCGACCTTTCCGTCCGCCAGTCCCCCTTTGGCGAGGTGATCCCCCGCTACGACGCGGTGATCTTCGACGAAGCCCATCTGGTGGAACAGGTGGCCGGCGACTATTTCGGCGCCACTCTCTCGACGTGGCGGATCGACGAAGCCGTGCGGGACACCGTGCGGGAGCTTGCAACGGCCAAGATCGCCGACGCGGACGCCCCCCGTGCGATCGACACCCTCACCCGGCGGGCGGGGCGCTTCTTCGACATTGTCCGGGCCGAGGCGGGGGAGGGGAAGCGGCGTCTGCGCAAACCGGCGCAGGAGAGCATCTGGGAGGGCGCCGACGAGTTGCTGGGAAGCCTTGCCCTGATGGCCGATTTCCTGACCGGGATCGACAAGGCCCCCGAGACGGTCAAAGGGCTGGCCGGACGCTACCGGGACATGGCCGACCTGCTGCGCCAGATCGTCGGCTTCGACCAGGAGGACCATGTCTATTGGGCCGAAGCCCGGGGGAAGGGGGTCTTTCTGACCGCCACGCCGGTCGACATCGCCTCCCGGCTGACCGAATCGCTCTATCCCCGGGCGGAAAGTTTTATCTTCACCTCGGCTACCTTGTCGGTGAACGGCGATTTCGCCTTTACGAAACGCCGGTTGGGGCTCGCCGATCCGACGGAAGCGATTATCCCCTCCCCCTTCGACTACCGTCGCCAGGCGGTTCTCTATCTGGCCGGAGACCTCCCCGAGCCGAACGCCGAGTCGTTCCCCGCCAAGGCCGCCGCCCGCATCGGGGCGCTGTTGACCCTGACCGAAGGGCGGGCCTTCGTCCTCTTCACCAGCTACCGGATGATGAACCTGACCTACGACTTCCTCGCCGGGGAGTTGCCCTACCTGCTGCTGCGGCAGGGGGAGGCGCCCCGGACGGAGTTGCTGGCCCGGTTCCGGGAGGATCGCCACTCGGTCCTCTTCGCCACCGCCGCCTTCTGGCAGGGGGTCGACGTAAAAGGGGAGGCGCTCTCGGCGGTGATCATCGACCGGCTCCCCTTCGCCTCCCCCGGCGATCCCGTGGTGGAGGCCCGGATCGAGGCGATCAACAAAGCCGGGGGGAACGCCTTTCGGGAGTACCAGACCCCGATGGCCGCGCTGACCCTCAAGCAGGGGCTGGGGCGGCTGATCCGGGGGAAGGAGGACCGGGGGTTGCTGGCGGTGCTGGACAGCCGGATCGTCGGCAAGAGCTACGGCAAGACGTTCCTCAAATCGCTGCCGGAGTGCGACATCGTCCGGACGATGGAAGAGCTCCCCGCCCATATCAGTCGGGTCTTCGCGAAACCGTAGCGGGGGGCGGAGAGGGAGACCGCCCCGCCCCCCGCCCTGTTAGTCTCCCATGACGATGTCGCCCAGACCGCCGAGGACCGATCCTTCGCCGATCCGTTTGCCCCCCGTCTGGGGCGCCGCCGCATGAATCCGCCCCGCAAGCCGCGAGAACGGCAGTGACTGGAGCCAGACCTTTCCCGGCCCTTTCAGGGAGGCGTAGAAGAACCCCTCCCCCCCGAAGATCGCCGATTTCACCGACCCGACGAACTCGATGTCGTACTGGACCGACGGCATCAGCGCCCCCAGACAGCCGGTGTCGACCCGGAGTTTTTCCCCGACCGACAGCTCCCGCTGGACGATGGTCCCCCCCGCGTGGACGAAGGCCATGCCGTCCCCGTCGAGCTTTTGCATGATGAACCCCTCGCCGCCTCGACCTGAGCGAAGATCAGATCAGCGCCTTGGAGCGGTTCAGCCCGG
>JADGCD010000052.1:0-9391 GCA_015229165.1 Nitrospinota bacterium
GTGAACAGATAGTACGGAAGGATGACGAGACGGCGCGCCCCCAAGGTCACCATGCGCGAGACGACACTCTCCAGCCGCGGGGTGGTGATGCCGGTGAAGGCAAGCTCCACATTTTCGTAGGGGGTTTCTTCGTAGAGCCACCGGACGAGCTTTGCCACCTCGCCGTTGGCGCCCCGGTCGGACGAGCCACGCCCCAGCAGGATGACGCCGGTGGTGGCCGCATCGGTGGCGTCGTCGGCTTCGGCCAGACGCCGTTTCAGGATGTCGAAGACCGGCTCGCAAGCGCCGATGTTGCGCGCCAGCACGAAGGTGGCGCCGTCGTTTTCCCGGTTGGCTTCGGCCAGTTTCATGGGGAGCGATGCGGAGCCGTGGGGGAGGCACCCGCGCGCCTTGTCGATGCTGGCGGGGATTTCCATTTTCACATGCCCCGCCGCGTTCAGGATCAACGGTACCACCACCACCCGTCCGCCATGGGCCGCCGCTTTGGCGAGCCCGTCGTCGAGTCCGGGGGTGGCGAACTCGATGAAGCAGAGTTCGATGCGCCAGTCGGGATGGCGACGCCGCCACCCTTCGGCAAAGGCGCGCACCTCTCCGTTCCCCGCTTCGTTGCGGGAGCCGTGGCCTACCAACAGGATCGTGTCGTTCATGGTCCTCTCGTTCATGCTGTTTCCCCTTTGCGGAACCGGTGGGAAAATCCGGGGTCATATAGTTTCGAGGTGGCAAGGGTCGGCCAGTGGCGCGCGCCGAGGGTCGGGCTGACGATAATCATCGCCTGCCCGCTGATCTTTTCATTCTTCAAGGTGGCAGGTAGACACGCCACCGTCGTTCGCAACACCCGCTCCTCGTCGGGCCAGGTGGCTTTGTGAACCACCACCACCGGAGCGTCGGCCTCCCACCCGGCGGCGAGCAGCTCTTCCCGGATGGTGGCGCCGAGAGTGGCGGAGAGATAGAGGCAAAGGGTCGTCTTGTGGGCCGCCAATTCCGCCAGCGACTCGCCGGGGGGCATGGGGGTTCGCCCGGCCACACGGGTCAGGATGACGGTCTGGGTCACCTCCGGCAACGTCAGCGCCTCCATCGCCGCGCAGGCCGAGGCCATGGCCGAGCTGACGCCGGGGACCGCCTTCACGACGATCCCCGCCGCTTCCAACGGACGGGCCATCTCCACCAGCGCCCCGTACAACGTCGGGTCGCCGGTCTGGAGCCGCACCACCGTCTCATGCCGACCGGCGGCGTCGATGAGCCAGGCGACGATCTCGTCCAGGGTCATCCCTTTCGAGTCGGCCACCGCACAGCCGTCGGGCGCCCAGCGGGTCGCGGCGTCGTCCACCAGCGATCCGGCCACGAGAATCGCCCCGGCCCGTTCGATGAGGCTGCGCCCTTTGACGGTGATAAGGTCGGGATCGCCGGGACCGGCCCCGACGAACCAGACCGTACCCGGCACGTTATGCATGGTGGTTCCTCTCGATGTTCGGCGCAAAGAGCTGCGCGGTCGCTTCGGGATTGGAGGGAAAATAGAAATGGAGATAGGTGGCGGTCAGCCGGTTGACTCGATAAACCCCCTCCCCCTTCCCGCCGGGGCGGACGGAGGTCGATGCGGCCACCGGCGCAAGGGGCGTTTCGAGAGTGGAGTGATGGAAGGTGTGCCCTCGCATTGCGCCACCGGGGAGATCGACGGCGTGGAGGCCGAGATTGACGAGACGCTTTTGCATGACACCGTGGCCGGGGACAACCCCTGCCATCGACGCCCGGGCGCCATCGGCGTCGGTGAGGCTGTCGAGCAGCGATAGCATCCCGCCGCATTCGGCGACGACCGGCGTTCCCCGCTCCACGGCGGCCCGGATGCCATCGCGCCACGGGGCGTGGGCAAGGGCATCAAGATGCAGCTCGGGATAACCGCCGGGGAGGTAGTAGCCGTCGGCGTCGGGGAGAGGGTCGGTAAGCGGCGAGAAGGAGGTGAGCGTAGCCCCCATCGATTGGAGCAGGTCGAGGTTGGCCCGGTAGACGAAAGAGAAGGCGGCGTCTTTGGCGACGGCGATGGCGCGCCCCATAAGAGCCGTCGGCGCGGGGGGGACTTCGCACGGGGTGAAAATGACGGTGGTTTCCGGCAAGGCGATCCCCGCTTCGTCGAGCGACGCTGCGGCCCGGTCGAGCCGGGCGTCGAGATCGGCGATCTCGTCGGCCTGCAGGAGCCCAAGGTGACGGCTGGGGATGGCCTGCTCCTTCTCGCGTGGCAGGGCGCCGAGGAACGGAACGGCGCCGCATCCTTCCACGAGGGTGGCGGTGTGTCGTTCGCCGCCGCTCCGGTTGCCGATGACGCCGACGACCTTCACCGCATCCCGGTAGGTCGCCAGCCCGTGGGCGATCGCCCCGAAGGTCTGGGCCATGGCGGTGGCGTCGATGACGGCGACCACCGGCAGGCCGAAGGTGGCGGCGAGGTCGGCGGAGGACGGCTTCCCGTCAAACAACCCCATGACCCCTTCGACGATAATCAGATCGGCCTCTCCGGCGGCGTCGTACAACAGGGCGCGACATCCAGCCTCCCCCACCATCCAGAGGTCGAGCTGATAGACGGGGGCGCCGCTTGCCCGTTCGAGAATCATCGGGTCGAGAAAATCGGGCCCGACTTTGAAACAGCGGACACGGCGTCCGGCGTTCTTTGCGTGTCGGGCCAACGCGGCGGTGACGGTGGTCTTGCCGTGGCCGGAGCTGGGGGCGGCGATCATGACGGCCTTGCAGGCGCGGGGTTCGCTCACCATTCGACCCCTTTTTGCGCCCTGATCCCGGCTTCGTAGGCGTGTTTGACGGATCGGATTTCGCTGACGGTGTCGGCGTAGTCGATGAGCCCTTCGGGGGCCGATCGGCCGGTGATGACGACGTGCTGGCTCGCCGGACGGGCGGCCAGCGCGGCGAGGAGTTCGTCGAGTTCGATATGTTTATAGCGAAGGGCGAGGTTCATTTCGTCGAGGATCACCAGATCGACGGTCGGGTCGGCCAGAAGTTTCAGGCTCACCTCCCACGCGGCCCGTGCGGCGGCGAGGTCTTTCTCCCTGTCTTGCGTCTCCCAGGTGAACCCGGCGCCCATGACGTGAAAGTTGACCTCGGGGAACCGCTCGAAGAAGCTCTGTTCGCCGGTGGCGGTTTTCCCTTTGATGTACTGGACGACGCCGACCTTCATGCCGTGGCCGAGCGCCCGGGCGGCCATGCCGAAGGCGGAGCTGCTTTTCCCCTTGCCGGGGCCGGTGAGGACGATGACGATCCCCCGCTCGTCGGAGGCCTGGGCGATATGGGTGTCGATGACCGCCTTCTTGCGGGCCATCCGCTCTTTGTGACGTTCGTCGTTCATCGCTCCCCTTTTGCGCCCACCCGCGCAAACGTTTGGCGCCGGAACACGGGGGAGCGGGGTTGTGCGACCGGGGGATGGCGCCGGTGTCACCGGCTGTTCGCCACCGGGCCGCCCCCCTCCGGGACGTCGTCCAGCATATGCGTCAGGCCGGTCTACGGGCTTGCGAGCGGATGTACCGGGATTCGGCGCCTTCCCATGTCCATCGTGGACACAGTGGCGTGGTGCCGTTCCTTTACTCGCCTACCGTTGCGGGGGCAGCGCGGGCGTTGCCGAATTCCGTCCGGCGCACCCGCTTCCCGTTTCATCCGCCGGACGGGAACGCCCGGGGGACACCTGAAGCTAAAGGTGGTTTTTACTCCCGCCGGGACCGGGTGTCAACCGGTATGTGCAAACGAAGGGGACGACCGCAACGTGACCGGGGTCACGTCCCCCGACGGGATTCGCTGATAGGGTGAAGGGTGAGCGGCGCGCCCGGATGACCGGCGCCGCCCGAATGTTCCGGCTGTACAGGAGAAGGATATGCCCCCCATCACGGGTGAGATGACCATCAACGACGTGATCCGCCGCCATCCCGCGACCATGGCGGTGTTCAACAAATACAGGGTCGATTCCTGCTGCGGCGGGGCCCAGAGCGTCGCCACCGCTGCGGCGGTCGGCGGGGCCGATCTGCCCGCGTTGCTGCGGGATCTGAACGCCCTCGCCACTGCGGGGGCATGACCGATGCCCCACACGAAATGGAAACAGGACTTCTTCGCCGCTGTGCCGCCGATCGCCCTGGTCGATCCCCTCGCGTCGGTCCTGGGCGCCATCGACGACGGCGCGCCGATCTACTACTCGTTTCAGGAGTGCGTCAAGCTGGCCGGGCACGCCTGCGCGTCGGTAGCGTCGGCGTTCAAGATGACCCACCTGGCGCTGGCGGCGCTGTACGGCGACGCGCCGCCGGTGCGGGGGGAGATCGCCGTCCGTTTCGCCGGGGACCGCGAAATCGGCGCCAACGGCCCCATCGGGCAGGTTATCCAGTTCCTTACCGGCGCAGCCATCGAGACCGGCTTTCACGGACTCGGGGGGAACTTCGCCCGGGCCAACCTGTTCGTCTACGACCCCACCATGACCGGGCGCGGGGCGATCACCGTCCTCTATCGGCGGATCGATACCTGCGCCGAGGTGACGGTTCACGCCAACCCGTCGGCCATCCCGATGACCGAACAGGACAAGGTCAACGCCCAACTGATGCCCAAGATCATACAAGGCGCCGCCACCCCGGAGGAACGGGAGGCGTTCTACGCCTACTGGCAGGGGCGAAACCGGAGAATCCTTCTGGAAGAGCATCCCGGAGCGTTCGTCGTGGAGCGTCGCGGCTGACCGTCCGGCGCCGACGACCGTAGCGGATTCGGCTCGCCCGGGTGGAATCGTTCCCGACGGGATGTCATCAAAGGGGCTTACGGGCGGGGCGCCCGATCGCCCCCCTTCTCCGAAGCATGCGGGCCGACGGTCCGCCCACCCGAGCGAGTGCGCAATGGCAGACTATGGCGTCCATCCTTTCACCGTCGGCGGTGTCCCCTTCACCTTCACCACCCGGGCCAACTCCGCCGGGGAGCCGCAGGTGACCGGCCTTATCAGCAACGACCGGGGGGAGGTCATCCAGACCGTCCACTACGAAGTGGCCGACGAGCTGATGCGGGCGTGGCGGTTCGGCACGGTGGAGGCGCTGCGCTACCTCGACCGCTACGCCTTCGTCCACACACGGGTACGAATGGCCCGGGGGGAGCAGCGGGGGGAGGAGGATTACCTGCTCGGCCCCGATCTTGCCGACACCTCCCCCGAGGCGTACATGATGGAGGTCGAACGGCAGTGGGCGCGGCTCCCCCACGACTGACAGGCCGGTGAGCCGGATGAATGGGCTCTTCACACGCGGGACGACCGCTCGCCGAATATCGGTCGAGCGGTCGTTCACGCGGTCCAGCGGTTTTTCCGGGTCAGACCGTCGATGACGGCCGACTCTTCTTCCCGCAGCTTCTGGGCGATCTTGCCGGCGATCTCTTCGCTTTTGACCTTGTAGGTCTTGTCGGCGATTTCACGCTTGAACTTGGCGACAAGGTCTGCCCTGACCCCTGTTGCGCCCATGATCACCTCCCACACATTAGGGGGCGTCGCATCCGTGCGGCGTTCCTTTTGCGTCTCCTCCGATGGTTGCTGTTTGGTGTTCTGCCTCCTACATTTACCGTATCGGTGGGGGCAGAATTTTCCTTGAGACAATTTTTTCGGCGGGACTAAAGTCTGGCCCCCTTGTTATTCAGCGCCTTGCGGAAGCGCAAAGGAAGGGGCAAAAAACCGGCGGGCAATGGCTCATTTTTCCGGCATTTGCGCCGAAAAGATTTTCCCGCCGGAGGGGGCCGGGGAACCCCGTCATGGGCGCTTTTGAATTACCCTTCCGCCCGGCGGCGCATCGCCTCGACGGCGGCGTCGTCCACGGTGATCTTTATGCTTTTGGCCGCAGAAACCAGCACCTTGCCGGGGGCGAACCCCTTTGGTTTTCGGACATCTTTCGCATAACACCACGTCACTTCTCCTTGCCCCCCCTTGGCCAGCTTGGAGTAGCGGATGGCGAGCATCGCCCCCTCCCGCAACGCCTTCTGCGGAACCTCGGCCATCTGCTTCGGGAGCCGGACCACCACATGGGAGCCGGGATAGTCGCGGGCGTGGAGCCAGATATCCCGCCCGTTGGCCACTTTGATGGACAGTTCGTCGTTCTCCCGGTCATCCCGCCCCACGAAGATGTCGTACCCCTCCGACGAGACGAACCGGCGCCCGACGGCCGTTTTCGCCTCGCTCCTGGCCGGGCCTTTCTTCTTGGGAGGAGGAGCGGGCGCCTCTTCCCGCACCGTCGCGGGAAGGTACGGGAGCAGCTCCCGAACGGCGGTCGCTTTTTCGATGGCGGCCAGCGACGCCGTCAGCCGGGCGATCTGCCCGTCGGTGGCGGCCCGTTCGCCGTCGAGGCGGGGTAGCCCCTTCTCGTACCGGCGGTACCGCTTGAAACAGCGGGCCACGTTCTCCTGCGGCGACTGGGCCGGGTCGAGGGGGATCGTGATCGGGCGCCCCTCGTCGAAGAGGTTCTCCACCGTCACCGCCGCTGCCCCCTTTTCGAGCCGATGGAAGTTGGCCTGCAACAGTTCCCCGGTCCTCTTGTCGAGAGCCGAGGCCATAAGCCGCTCCCGCTCCTCGGCCAGGTCGCGCCGCTTCCGCTCCAGCCGTTTGAGTTCTTTTCGCAAGGGGGCGACGGCGGCCCGCTTCAGCCGATCGAGCCGCTCGGCTTCCGCCAGCGGAAGGTACCGCTTCTCCAACGCCCGGTTGTAGGCCAGCTTCCCCCCCCCTTCCACCGGCTCATCCTCCGGCGTCGGGTGGCTATGGGGGGACGCCGTCGGTGGCGCATAGGGCTCTCCCGGGGCGATCGACAAGGCCCGCCCGAAGGCCCGGGCCATCACCTTCCCCTCGGCGTCGAGCAGGTAGATATCCCCCCGGGTTCCCATCAGCTCCGCCACGAACCGGCGTCGCCCGTCGTGGGTCTCGACGGTCAGTTCGACGATCCGGTCGGCGCCGGGCCGGGTGACGGCGGAAAGATAGCCCCGGGTCAGGAGCTGCTTGACGATACGCCCGAAGGGGGTGAACTCCCCTTTCTCGGCGGGAAACTCGGACAGCAGATGGATCCGCCCGTTCACCGGCGAGCCGGAGAGAAGCACGACAAATTTCTTTCCCCGGCCCCGTACCGCGAAGATAAAAGTGTCGTCCGCCGGTTGGACGATCTTTTCGACGAACCCGCCGGTCAGCAGGTCGGCGCATTCGGCCAGCGCCCGGGCGATCTGCCCCTCTCGCATGTTCATGGGGACGATTATAGCGTGCTTGCTCCCTTCCACGCCCCATGCGACAATCAAAAGATACGCAACGAACTCTGGAGTACGTTCACATGCGCCTCAATCTTGCCCTGCTTGCCGTCGCCTTCATCGCCACGGCCCTCTCTGTCGCCCCCTCCTTCGCCGAAGAGGCCGCCCCCGCCAAATGCCCGGTCACCAAAAGCGCCGACGGAAAGGTCGTCTGCGACTACGCCAAGAAAGCCGAACACCGGCATGCCGTCGACGCCGACGGGAAAATGGCCTGCGATCCGGCCAACTGCCCGGTGGAGAAATGCCCCGTCCCGATGACCGGCGACGCCAAGAGCGGCGACGCCGCCCTGTGCGATCCGGCCAACTGCCCCCTCAAGGGGGCGCACAAGCACGGCTGCCTCACCGACAAGGAAAAGGCCCCGGAGACGAACGCCGCCCCGGCGACACCGGCCCCCGTCACCCCCTGAGTCTTGGCCGACGAAAGCCCGCCCTCGTCAAAGGGGGCGGGCTTTTTTTGCGGGGTTACCCGGAGAAGTGGCCGATGACCAGCCACGCGCCATACCCGGCGGCCAGCATGGCGCCGAACCAGATGAAGAGAACCATCGCCCCCCCCATCACCCGGAGCAGACGGGACGGCGTTGACCATTCGGCCCGGGCGCGGCATTCTTCCATGACCGCCGGGGGGATCAGCCGGACCGCCACCCAGACCCCGAGCGGCAGCAGAAGCAGGTCGTCCAGATATCCGAGGACCGGAATCACGTCGGGGACAAGATCGACCGGGCTGAAGACATAGCCCAGCGCCAGCGCCACCCAAATCTTCGCCACCAGCGGCGTATCCTTATGCCCGAAGGCCAGACAGAGGGCGTGAACCTCCCGGGCCAGATGACGTGTCCTTTTCAGCATCGGAAAAAGGTATCACACTTCATCCGGCCCGACATCGCTTGCAGGGTGTGGAAAAACGTTTTCGAGGCAGGCTCCGGTAGGAGAAAGCGGGCGAGAAACCGGAGCGTATGAGGGAATACGTGAGGATTTCGAGCCTGTTTTCGACACCCCGGAGCCAACGCAGATAGTTTTTACACGGCCTGGCACGTCCCCTCACCCCTGCCCAACGCCGAGGTCGTCGTAGTCGGGGAGGGGAAGGTCCCCCTGCCGTTCGCGGCGTCCCCGCTCCGTCCGGGCCAGCCGCCCGTGGCGCGCCTCTTCGTTGGCAAGGCTCAGGAAGAGCTGGGCCAGCACCGGGTCGTCAGCCTGTTCGGCCGCTTCCCTATAGAACCGTTCGGCTCTCTCCTCCGCCTGCTCGACGACCCGCAACACCGTGTTCAGGTCGGCCTCCCGGCTCAGATCCCATTCCCGGGGCTCGTCAATCTCCGGCGACAGCCAGCGCTGGTGGGCGCCCAGTGTGCGATAGTCCCCCAGGCCGTGATCATCTCGGTATTTGCACAGCCGGTTACAGTGACCCCGCTCCCGGTTGGCCTGGTCGCGGAAAAAGAGGGCCACCTCCCCATTCCCGGCCTGATCGGCCAAGGCGGCCAGCCGATCATAATAATCGGCAGCCATCGCCTCGCTCAGGGTGGCCGTGTCGAGTAGCTCGGTGAAGGTAAGCCTGTGTAACGTGGTCTCCATGACCATTCTCCTTTGATGCGGACAGGCAGGCCGTGAAAAAGAGTACGTCCATTTGTCCGTTCCTCTTCTCTATAAGCGCAAGGAGCGGGCCAGAACCGACGGCGTGGACATACAGCGACTTGCCCGCTCCCGCCCCTGCTGGAATACGACAATCGAGACCGCCGCCGGACAAAAGTGTCACAAACGGGGTGTGTTACCATTGCCGGATGACATCCGTTACGATCCCCGCCAAGGGACGGCTCCTGCTGGTCAAGATCTCCGCCATGGGAGACGTGATCCACACGTTCCCCTTCCTTGCGGCGCTTCGGACCGCCCGCCCCGACCTGACCATCGACTGGGTGGTGGGGGACGCCTATCTGGAGTTGGCCCGCCTCTCTCCCCACGCCGGGAATCTCCTCCCTTTCCGCCGGGCAGTCTGGTCCCAATGGTGGCGCCCGTCGACCCTGACCGACATGAACCGGTTCCGCCGACGGCTGGCCGACGCCGACTACGACGGGGTGATCGACCTGCAGGGGCTCCTCCGGTCGGGGCTGATCGCCCGTCTGGC
>JADGCD010000052.1:9415-11189 GCA_015229165.1 Nitrospinota bacterium
GGATCGGTTTCGCCAACGCCCGCGAAGGGGCGCCCCTCTTCTATACGCATCCGGTACCGGTCCCCGACACCGACGTCATGGCAGTCGACCGGTATCTTTCGATCCTCCCCCATCTGGGCGTCCCGGTCCCGGAGAGGGTGACGTGGGATCTCGTCATTCCCGACGCCGACCGGGCGCGGGCCGACCGGAGCCTCCCCGACGGCCCCTTCGCGGTTCTGAACCCCAACACCCGGTGGGAGACCAAACGGTGGAGCGAAGAGGGATTCGCCGCCGTGGCCCGGCTCCTCATGGAGCGCCACGGCCTCCCCTCGGTGGTCGTCGGCGCCCCGTCGGAGCGGGAACGGGGAGAGCGGATCGCGGCACTCTCCCGCGGCACGGCCACAAACCTGTCGGGCGAAGGGGGTTTCGGCCTGCTCGCGGCGATCCTTTCCCGCAGCGAAGGGCTGGTCACCAACGACTCCGGACCGATGCATCTGGCGGTGGCCGTCGGCGCCCCGGTGGTGGCCCTCTTCGGCCCCACCCACGCCGGGCGCACCGGCCCCTACGGCCCCGGCCACCGGATCGTTTCCGTCGACTGCGACCGCTCCCCCTGCTACAAGCGGACCTGCCCCAAGGGGCTGGTCTGCCTCGACAGCGTGTCGCCCGAACAGGTGGCCGACGCCTGGGCCTCGCTTCACGCCGGAGCCTGATCCGATGGACCGCGCCCTGACCCTTGCGATCCACCACTGGTTCGCCCCCTCCCCGCTCGGCCCCTTCATGGCGTGGATCACCGACCCGGAAAACTGGTATATCCCGATCGGCCTGCTCATGGCCGCGCTCATCGCCGTCTCGTGGCGCCGGGGCCTTGCGGCCATTGTCATCGCGCTGGCGGCGGTCGGTGTCGGTGACGGAATGGGCCACTATCTGATAAAGCCCCTCTTCGCCCGCCCCCGCCCCTGCATCGCCCTGCCGGACGAGATCGTCCCGCTGGTCGGCTGCGTAGACAGCTATTCGTTTCCCTCCAACCACGCCATTAACAGCATGGCCGCCGCTGTCGCCCTCGGGATGTTCTTCCCGAAACTGCGGTGGCCGCTGGTGGGGCTGGCGGCGCTGGTGGCGGTGAGCCGGGTGGTGGTGGGCGCCCACTACGTCGCCGACGTGACCGCCGGGGCGCTCCTCGGAGCGTTTCTCGGATGGGGTATGGCGCGGGTCGCCCGCCGGTTCGGCGCCCCCTTCCCGCAACAGGTGAACGCATGCCCGGAATGAAACGACCCGCCGTATTCCTCGATCGAGACGGCTGCATCAATGTCGAAGACCACTACATCACCGACATCGCCCGGTTCCGCCTCTATCCGTGGAGCGTCGACGCCCTGCGCCGTTTGCAGGAGGCCGGGTTCGCGCTGGTCGTCGTCACCAATCAGGGGGGGATCGCCAAAGGGCTCACCCCGGTCGCCTTGGTGGAGGAGACCCACGCCCTACTGCGGCGTTGGCTGGCGGAGGCGGGGATCGCCATCGACCGGATCGACTACTGCCCCCACCATCCTGACAGCGGCCACCCGGTGCTGTCGCTCCCCTGCGACTGCCGCAAACCGGAACCGGGAATGATTTTGCGGGCGGTGGAAGAGCTGAACCTCGACCTCTCCCGCTCCTACGTCGTGGGGGACAAACTCTCCGACGTGGCGCTGGGGAAGAACCTCGGCGTCACGTCGCTCCTCGTCCGCACCGGCTTCGGCGAAAAGCACGAAGGGAAGATCGTCCCCGGCGATCCCCTCGCCCCCAACGCCGTGGTCGACCA
>JADGCD010000053.1 GCA_015229165.1 Nitrospinota bacterium
GGCCAAGGAGTATTGGATTTTCTGTTGCTTTTCGTTCATGAGAAATGTCTCCTACTTGCCTCTTCCTAAACCCCTTTCGGGGACCGTTTGGGCCTTCGGATTTGGTTTCCCTTCTCCTACTACGCCCTTTGCTGACTTCCATGATTCGATCAGTGTTCCTTGCGGACTCACTCAGCTTCGATATTGAAGCAGAATCATGGACCTCCTGGGGTAAGTCTGATCGCTTTCACCGCACACCTGGCAGATTTACCGCACGGCCCTTTGATGGTGTGGACTTTGCGATTAGGTGCTCGCTCGTCCGGTCCGCACGGCCTGAGATCTACTTTCTGTTCGTCAGGTCGCGATTTTGCTCCACGCTTCTTTCAGGCCCCGCCTTGCGGCGAGTCTTCACCCTTGCGCGACGCTAATCCTTCGCCCCATCAGGCTGGATAGAGGACTTTCACCTCCGAGCTATCAGACATGCCCAGCACACACCTCGATCATACGGTCAATTTCCTGCCGGGCAGCATCAACCTCCACGGGGTGGGGGATGTCTCCATGCTGGGGCTGCTCCTGGCCGGGGGGCGCAGCGAGATGAAGCGCGACGCCAACGGCAAGTATATCGGACGCAACATCGTCCACTACGATGTGGACTCCACCGTCAGCGTGGGCGCCGACCGCCAACTCTTCATCGGCACCGACATCACCGCCGGCAAGAAGGTGGACCTGATCGGCGGCCTGGACAGCCGCGCCGCGAGCATCGGTTCTCCCTACACCGGACGGGGGTTGGTGCTGTACGGCTCCGCCAGCGTCGCCACCACCCGCGCCAATGGCGAGATCAACCTCAACGCTCCGGGCCGCGTGGATATCCTCGCTCCGGGGGATGTCAACGAGCTGACCTTCGCCGACTGGCCGGTCTCCGCCGATGGCCGCCTGAACCAGGATGTGACCCTGGTCGTGCAACTGGATCGGGTCAGTTTCACCGTGGAGGCCACGGTGACCGTCACGGCAGCCAGCACCGCCAGCAACACCACCCTCTCCGACCTGCTGGCCGACATCGATACCGCCCTGGCCACCTCCACCTGGAAGGTGGTGCAGACCGACGGAACCACCACCCCGGCCTTGGATACCACCTACGCCGGTTTCGCCGCCATGCCGGACTACGACGCCATCGTTCTGGACGCGCGGGCCAAACTGCGCGACGGCCACATCCGGCTGGTCGGCCCCTACGAGATCAAGGTGCTGGCCGCAGGCAGCGTCAATGCCAGCGATCTGGGGGTGACCTTCGGCAGCGGCGTCACGGAACTTCATTCCGGCAGCCGCCATGCCCTGGATGCTTCCGGGCAGGGGTCCACGGTGACCATCGGCAAGCCGGGCGGCCCCAACGGCAAGCTCTACATCGCCGGCAAGGTGCGCGCCTATTCGGGTATCAACCTCAACAGCGGCGCATCGGCGGATGGCAAGGATATCGACCTGGATGCCACCGGCGTGCTGGAAACCATCGATGGCGACATCGCCTTCCAGGCCGGCGAGAACGGCGTGTTGCAGGGGGATGTCCTCGCCCACGGCGCGGGCAGGGACGTGACGATTCGTTCTGGCCGCTCGCTGACCATCGAGGGGTTGATCGAGGCCAATGACCAGGTTCGGCTCACCGGGGGCGACGGCACCCTGGTCACCACTCCGGGGGCCAGCGGCTATCGCAGCTTCACCCTGGCCAATACCGCCACGGTGCGCACCCTGGACGCGGGGGGCGGCATCACCCTGACCGGGACGAATCAAGTCTATCTCGACGGCACGGTGGAGACCTCGCTTGCCAATCAGACCATCAGCCTGAGTTCCAGCCAGGGAGAACTGATCCTCAACCGCACCAGCGGACGGATCAACGCCGCCGGCCAGTTGGACATCAGCGCCCGCGACATGGTGCTGGACGGGCCGGTGATCAGCACCTTCGTGGCCGGCAACGCCACTGCGGAAATCCGCCTGAGCGCGGTTCGTGATGCCTATCTCAACGGCAATCTGACCACCGCGAGCCAAGGCGATGTCTCCGTCAGCGTGGGGCGGTCCTTGAGCATGATCGATTCCGCCTGGAGCGCGGGCAGCTTCACCGTGGCCGCGACGGATGTCACCCTGGGCGACGGGGCAGGGCGTGGGGTCACCCTGGATGCCGGATCGGCGCTGACCATGAATCTGGCGGGCAAGCTCCAGGTCCATCAGGGGGTGCTGCTCACCACCCGCAACGCCAATTCGACCATCGATCTGGCCGCCGGTGACATCAACGTGGCGGGAACCCTCTTCGCCGGGGCGCGGGTGAGTGGTGGCGCGGCCATCGCCAACGCCGACGGGGCCGATCTGCGGGTAACCGCCGCCAACACCCTGCGGCTGGGCAACGGCAGCGTGGGCGGCAACGCGCAGGCCACCGGAAACGTCACCCTGATGGGCGGCAGCGGGGCCAGCAACCTTGCCTATCGCGGCGCCGGGTTGTGGATCGACAACCGCAGCACCGTGGCCAGCGCCAATGTGGCGGCAAGCGCTTCCGGGACCATCACCCTGGAGGGACGCCGCGACCTGCGCATCGACGGCTTTGTCAACGCCACCAGGAGCGGCGGCATCGTCAACGTCGCCGCCGACCACCTGCTCACCCTGACCGGCATGATCCAGGGTCACACCTCGGTCAACCTCACCGGCGGGGTGCGGGACGCCACCGGGCTTACCGTGGAAAGCGCGGCCCTGGTCTATAAGCGCAACTCCTCGCTTAACAATGTCAACCAGGGCACTTATTTCGTCGATGATCAGGACCGCTGGATGGATGCCAGCGGCAATCTGGTGCTGGATGATGCCGGGAATTTCATGAGCGAAACCAGCAGCGGCGCCTTCGCCTCGATTTCCGATCAGCAGGGCGGCGAACCCATTCGTCTGACCGGCGCGGTGGTGGATACCGGCGACGGCGGGACCATCCGGATCCAGGGCTTCGGCACCATGCGGCTGGACGGCATGTTCGGCCAGCCCTACAAGACCGGCTCCACCCCGCCGGTGGCGGTCCATGTGGGCACGGTGCGGATTTTGGGCAGCAGTACCGGCCAGACCCTGGTGTATGGCGACATCAATGCCGAAAATCTCATTGAAATCACCGGCCAGACCCTCACCGTGGCCGAAGGGGCGGCCTTCAAGAGCTGGGCGGGCGACATCGATATCGTGGCGGGCGGCAATCTGCTGATCCAGTCCAATCAGACCGGGCTGGGCAACGCCATGCTGGATGCGAAGGAGAGCGTGTACCTGCGTGCCAACACCCTCTACCAGGCCGGTGACGTCAGTGCGGTCAACCATGTCTGGCTCAATGCCGCTCGTGACATTGCCCTCTACGGCACGGTGGCCACCTCGGCGGCGGACGGGGTGATCGATCTGCGGGCCGGACTTTCCACCACCACCAGTGATGATGATGCCAGGGGAACGATTGCCCGCGCCGATCTGGGGGCCGGTACCATCTACGTGCTGGGCGACGGCAAGGTGCAGACCCTTGGCAGCGCCAACCTGCTGGCCGGGACCGACCTGATCCTGAACGCCATGGCGGCGGTGGATGCCGGATCACGCCAGGTGGCCACCCCGGTGATCAGCAACGAGCAGGTGACCTATCAGATCATCACCGGCTACAACCAGGTGGTGGATCAGGTCATCGACGTGCCGGTGGTCAAGTGGGTCACCACCACCGTCACCGAGCAGGTCGGCATGGAGTCGGTGAAGAGCGGTTATTACTTCACCACCATGGACGTCAGCCTCACCCAGGACGGTTATTTCAATGGTTCCACCAAGAGGGAGTGGTTCGTGGAAGGGGTGGACTATCGCAACAGTTCCTCCTCGACCGGTTCCGGCTATGCGATGACCGCCGCCGACTGGGCGGCCACCGGCGTTGCGGCGCCACCTCTGACCGCCGACGGCAACCAGCCCACCTTCAACCAGTTGAGCGACCTTCAGCGCGACGCGGTGCTCAGGGCACTGGGTTACAAGAAGCTGTTCACCTTCGCTGCTGCCAATCTCAAAAAGCACCAGGTGATCAACGGCAACACCACCGTGGTCAACTGGACCCCCGACTGGAGCCTGGCGCCCGCCGCTGGCACCACCAGGGCGATGCAGACCGTCAACATCCCGGTGGATGGCTGGAACGACAAGTGGGTCTACATGCCGGTGGGAGCGGAGGCCGACGTATTGCGGGTGGTGAGCCAGGGCGCGCCCGTCACCTGGTACGAGCAGGTGGGCAGCTACAAGGAGATGGCCAATGTCTACTACACCCAGGACAAATCGGCCCGCACCCAGAGTGCCGCCACGGGATACGAACGGTACTGGGGTCTCTTCCCGGCCCTGGGCAACAAATGGATTTCCGAGTACCCCACGGCGACCAACTCCGACTTCGACAACAGCCCGTTGCGTTACTCGGTGACCTATCAGAATCAAGGCAACTGGATATACTCCCTGTCCGACGGCACCAGCAACGTCGCCAAGGCCCGCACCCCCAGCTGGTACGGGGCCAATCCCAGCGTGGTGGGCAACGACCTGGTGGGCAACTACACCATCACCCCGGCGGGCTACAACGCCATCTCCAGCAGCATCGCCGGTGGACCGGAAACGGCGAACTGGACGGTCTATGTCGGCCAGAATACCAGTTATGTGCCTGTGCGGTACCATTATATTCAATCTGGTTACGTTTATCCCGATGTGTGGAATCAGCCTCTGGCCCAGCCCACCAATGCGCGCCAGAACGACGGGGTGTGGCGCTCGGTGGTCAACGACGATGGCAGTTTGAGGGACGGTCATGTCTGGATCGGCATTCATCGCCAGAACAATATCGGTATCAGTACCTCCAACCAGTGGAGTGGTCCCTTTGTGTACACCTCGACCGGCCAGGGGATCATTTGGGCGCCCTGGTTGCCGGGTGAACCGAATGGCCAAAGCGGGTACGAGTGGGTGGGGGAAATGATCACCGGCAACGGTGGGGGTGGTTATTGGAACGACCACGACGACAACACCTACGTCGCGCATTACGTCACCGTCTCCGGCGGTTACTGGAATAACACCAATATCTACGAAACATTTCGTCAATATTCGAAGCCCTGGACCTCGATCAACTTCGCCGTCAACGACGTCCGCCAGAATCTCAACTATCAGTGGGTCAGCAACAGCACCGACGTCTTCGACAACCGTCCCAAGTTCCGTACCTACGATGTCACCACCAAGGTGGTGGAAACCGCCAGGCTCACCCTCTATCGGGACGATCCGGTCTATCAGGACCAGACCGTCACCAACTCGGTGCGGGTGGATAGCGGAGACCCGGACACTTACGGGTTGTTCGGGCGCGACTCCTTCGACGTCGGCAACCTGAATGTGGATGTGGGGCGCGACGCCCGCTTTTCCGGCATCGTCAAGGTGAGCGGCGCTTTGGCCGTCACCACCGTCCGTGACCTGACCCTGGCCGGCGGCACCAAGACCGCCGAGTTCCAGGTCACCGGCAACACCCTGGCCACCGTGGGCCGGGACGCCACCTTCGACCGTGCCTCGCTGGCCACCCTGGGAGGAAACTTCTCCATCGTCGCCGGAGGCAACATCCATGCCCTGGGCACCGCCAACGTCACCGGCGCTGCCGACTGGCGGGCCGATGGCGATGTCAATCCCAACGGCACGCTGACCGCCGCCAACATCATCATCGCCGCCGGTCACGACGGCGTGGGCGGGATTGCCGGCGACCTCCACGCCAACCTGTCCGCCACCGACATCACCCTGAGCGCCGGGGGAGTGCGGGGTGACATCGTATTCAACCAGTCCGGCGTTACGGCCAGTGGCACCCTCACCCTGACGGCGGGCGGCGGCAATCTGCGCGCTTATGGCAATGCCTTGCACGCGGACATCGCCGTGATCGGGGCCATGCACGACATCACCGGGGTGGATGTCGGCAATGATTTTCTGATTTCCGCATCGACGCTTACCGCCAGCGCGGAATCGCTGCGGCTGGCCAATCGTGGCGATCTGCACGCCGTGAATCTCACCGCCAGCGCCGGTGATTTGCAACTGTCGGTGGACGGCAATCTGGTGGCCGATCAGGTCAGCGCCACGGGTGCCGTCACGTTGCGCACGCCCCTGGTCACCACCCTGACCCGTGATTTGACGGTGGGCACCCTCTCCTCCGGCGGCGTGCTGACCCTGGACGCCGGTTCGACGATCAGGCAGACCGGCGCCAAGAGCATGACCGCCAGTCGCCTGAACCTCACCGCCAACGAATCCAGCACCCTGATCGGGCTGAATGTCGCCACCCTCGACGCCCGCCTGTTGCGCGTCGGCAACCTGGATCTGACCACCACGGGCGCGGGCACCCTGACCGTGGAACGGCTCGCCACCGTCGATGGCACCATCGCCCTGGCCAGCAGCCGGAACCTCGACCTGCGGCAGGTCACATCGGGACGCGGCGCTTCCCGAACCCCGACGGTGGATGTCAACGGCAACGGCCAGATCGATCTGGAGGAGTTGCCTCTGGATCTCGCCATCACCACGAGCGGCGCGATTGGCGGCCTGGGCACCGGAACGCACATCGCCGTGAACACCGACGCCGGCGGCGCCATCCGCCTGCTGGCCGCCACCGGGATCGGCGGGATCAACGTCGATGTGGCCGAATTGCGCGACATCGAGAGCACCCTGGGCGACATCGTCATCACCGACGTTGCCACGGCCAATCGCCGGTTGTTGCGGGTCACCAGCGCCGAGGCACTGGCCGGCAACCTGACCCTGACATCCAACGTCACCCTGGACGTGCTCAAGGCCCATGCCGCCGCCGCTGGCCAGGCGTTGACCCTGACTTCGAGCGCCGGAGACGTGCTGATTCGCGCCGCCAGCGCCGGGGGGGATCTGGCCGCCGGGGCCAGCGTGCTGCTGGATGCCAACCGGACGCTCACCATCGATCCTTCCGTCTGGGTCGATGCCAGCCAGTCGGTCACCTTCCGCGCCGGCACCAGCTTCACCGTGCCCACTTTGCACAATTATGCCACGCCGGTGCTGACCGTGGTCTCCGGCGAGGATATTCTGGTCAACGACGAACTGCGGGTGGGGTTGACGGCCCAGAATACCAGGGTGGAGTTGCGCTCCGGGCGGGACATCACGGTCAACGCTCCCATTGGCGACACTCAGGGCAGCGCGGTGGACGACATCGTGCTTTACGCCGACGGCTCCAGCGCGCGCGCCGTGCAACAGCGCGACGACGTGACCGGCTTGCGGATGATCCAGGGGGCATCGGGCCAGGTCTACTTCGAGGGGACTTTGCCCGTCGATCCCACCTCCCGGACCTACTCCCCAGCCGGGAGTTATTACACGAGCCTGGTGGGCGGCAAGTATGTGCAGGATGCCAGGGATTATCGTACCAATGCCGCCGGGGTGGCGTTGCGGGTACTCTCCGACAACGCGGATGGCACCGGCGCCCTTTATGCCCTGGCGGGCAGCGATGCTTCTGGCTGGAGCGTCGGTGGCCTCTTTGCCGCCCCTTCGGCCACCGATCTGGCGGCGGGCAAGGTGATTCAGATCATCGACCGCTCGCTGGTGACGCTCAACAACCTGGCGGGCGCGGAACGGGCCAGCATGACCTTGTCCGGCCTGTCGGTGGCCGGCACGGTGGGGATCAAGCTGGGCGTGGCCGGCGGCAACGCCCCCACGGTGAGCGCGACGGTGACCACCGGCGATCTGAGCGCCCTGGCCACGGCCATCAACGCCCAGACCGCAACCACCGGAATCACGGCGGCAGCCATTGGCGGTCAGTTGACCCTCTCCCGCAACGACAACCAGGGGATCAACCTCTCCGGCTTCACCCACAGCGTCAAGGGAACGCTGAACGTCAGCGGCACCCAGATGAGCGCCATCACCCTGGAGACCGCCTCCCAGGAGCTTCTGGCCTTTGCCCTGACCCCCAAGACCCAAATGGAGCATGCCAGCACCATTACCCTGAACCAGGGCCGCACCCCCTACAACCGCGTCTCCATCGACGCCCTCAGTCCTGTCGGCACCACGAACGGCAACATTGTGCTGTCGGCGTCGCAGAACCTGGACCTGGATGCCATTCGTCTGCATGCCACCGGGGATCTCTCCATCAAGACCAGCGGCGGCGCCGAGGCCGGGCAGGTCATGACCCTGGAAAACAGCGCCGGACGGGTCTTCGCCAATCAGGTGCTCAACGCGGATCAGGCCGCCAACGGGGTGACCTGGAACCTCTCCGGGCTGGCCAATGGTTCCTACACCCTGCGTTCCGTGCTGCGCGACAGCGATGGCAATGTCAGCTATTCGGGCAGTTACACCACCTTCACGGTGAGCGGCAGCGGCGCATCGTCCGCCGTGCCAGCGGCGCTGACCCCGGTCATCACCGCGCCGGGCAGCGTTGTCGCCGATCCTCAAACCATGCTGCAGGGTACGGGGGCGCGGGCCTGGACCCGTGTGCGCCTGTTCGAGGGCGCCACCCAGGTGGCCGAGGCGCGTGCCGACGGCAGCGGCAACTGGAAGGCCGCCCTGCCGGTGCTGGCTGACGGAAGCCATGCCATCACCGCCAGAAACGTGGACGATGCCGGCAACCTCGGTTCTTTTTCCAGTGCGGTCACTTTTACCGTGGACAGCCAGGCCCCGGTTGCCCCGCAAATTGCCGGTTATGCGGCAGGCACCCTCTCCGGCACCGCCGAGGCCAACGCCCTGGTCAAGGTCTATCTCAATGGTGGCGTCAACCCGGTGGGCACGGTGAGCGCCGATGGCGCGGGCAACTGGAGCCTGGCCCATGCCCTCGCCGACGGGTCCCACGCCTTCCGCGCCATGGCCACGGATGCCGCTGGCAACGCGAGCGGGATATCGGGCAGCCTCAATGTGCGGATCGGCGCGGTGGCCAATCCCGCCCTGACCATCACCGCGCCGGGGACCATCAACTCCCTGGCCGCCTTCTCCGGTTTCACCCTCACGGGTGGCACCGATGTGGGGGCCGGCGTCAAGGTCACCATCAACGGCGTGGATCATGCCGCCTGGGTGGAGGGGGCCAGTTGGTCCTACACCCTGAGCGACACCGACATCACCGACCTGCAAACCGCCAGCGGCCAGTTCTCGGTCACTGCCACCACCCCGGCCGGGGGCACCACTACGCAAAACGGCAGCGCCACCCTGGCGCTCACCCTGCCCACCTTGACCGTGGGGATTTCCGACAACACCATCACCCTGGCCGAGCGGCTGACCGGGGCGGTCTTCACCCTTTCCGGCACTTCATCCGGCTCCAGCGTCATCCTGGCCAATGCCGACGGCGTGGTGTTCAAAACGCTTGTCCCGGCCAACGGCGCCTGGTCCTACGACCTGGGTGACAACGACATTCAGCAACTGGGCAGTGGCAGCGTCGATGCGGTGGTCATCGCCAGTGACGCCGCGAACAACACCAAACTGGTAAAACTTCCGCTCACCATCGAAGCGCCCAAACCGGCCAAACCCACCATCGAGGCCCTGGACCAGGACGACGGCGGCGCCGATTTCATCACCCGCCACGGGCGTGGCGGCACCCTGACCGTGTTTGGCCGCAGTCCGGCAGGGACCACGGTGGAGGCAAGCTACATCTGGACTCCCGCCGGGGGTTCCGCAGGCAGCTCCACCCCGGTGACCCCCACGGTGGATCCGATCACCGGGGCCTGGTCGGCTTTGCTTCCGGCACAGTCTGCGGATGGCAGTTACTCCCTTGCCGTTGTTGCCAGAAACGCCAACAACGTCGCCAGCGACGAGGTCAAGCAGACCATCGTGGTGGATACCACTCTGCCCGCAGCTCCCAACTTGAGCGCGGACAGCACCACATCGGCTCGTCCGCTGCTCTCCGGCACCGCCGAAACCGGAGCCGTGATCACGATTTACGATGGTTCCACCGCCCTGGTTTCCTTCAATCCCACGGGCACCGACTGGCAGTATCAGTTGCCCCTCTCCTGGGCACAGGGCGGTGGCAGCCATGCCCTGACGGCCAAACAGACCGACGTGGCGGGCAACACCAGCGTCGCTTCCGGCACGGTGAACGTCAACCCGTCCGGCGGCAGCGTGGGGCTGACCTTCAACACCATCACCGGTGACGACTCCATCGACCAGAACGATCGTACCGGTGGCGTCACCCTGCAGGGGACCACCAGCGGTGCGTCGGTTTATTTGCGCATCAACGGCGCGGCGGTCAGCGGTTCGCCCACCGTGACCTCGGGGGCATGGAGCTATACCCTGAGCAGTGCCGACATCACTGCGCTCAATGCCAGCGACGCGGCCATCACGGTGTTCGACAGCAATCCGAACAGCGCCACCAACGCCAGGCAGACCATCGACCTGGGCGGGGCCACCGCCGGAACCTATACCCTCTCCTTGTGCGTGGACGGCAAGACCACCACGACTTCGTCTCTTGCCTTCGACGCCAACGACACGGCCATCCAGAGCGCCCTGGCGGCCCTCAAACTGCCTGGCGCGGTCTACTCGGTCAGCAGCAAGGTGGTGACCTTCGACGGCTCGCTGGCGGGACGGGCGATTCCCACCATGGTGCTCAACGCCACCTCGTTGACGGGCGCCACCAGCGCCGGGGTGACCACGACGCAAAGCGGCACCGGCGTCTCGGCCCTGGCTCGCACCGTGAGTTGGGTGGCCGACAATACCGGTACCGCCACCGGCAACGACGCGCCGGTGATCACGGCCTTCACCGGTTCCGGACAGACCCCCACCGTGGCCGGCAGCGCCATGGCCAATGCCAGCGTCAAGCTGTACATGAACACCACCAGTACCTTGCTTGCCACCGTCAAGGCCGATGCCAACGGCAACTGGCGGGTGGATCTCACCGGGGTCTCCCTGACCGGCACGGACAGCCTGTTCGCCACCGCCACGGGCAGTTCGGAAAGCGCGGCCTCGGCTTCGGTCAAATGCGTGACCGCCGCGCCCTCCCTGACCTTTGCCCCGCTGCCCGCCACCATTCTGGCCGCCGACGCGGCGCGCGGCGTGGTGCTGAAGGGTCTGACCGGCGCATCGGCCACCTCGGTGACCCTTTCCGCCAACAATCAGAGCTTCAACGCCACCTTGCAACCGGCGGTGGGTGGTCAGCAGTGGAGCGTGGTTCTGAGCGCCGCCAACCTGGCGGCCATCGGCGACGGGG
>JADGCD010000054.1 GCA_015229165.1 Nitrospinota bacterium
GCGAGTCGAGCGCGGCCAGCTTGCTGGTGGCGGCGCAGAGAGCCATCATCTCGGTAACCGTCCGCAGGCATTCCGCCAGCGTGATGTCGCCCGCCTTCATGGCGGTGACGCAATGGGCGATGCACAGGTCTCCTTCCGACTGGCAGATGGCGGCGGCCCGGATGAGGGGGGCGTACTTGTTCGCGCCGGGGGAGTGCATGTCGTGGCCTGCCATGTCGTGTCCCGCGTGGTCGGCGGCCTTGGCGGTGACGGCGGTGAGGGCGACGGCGGAGGCGCCCAGAATCAGGTCGCGTCGGTTCATGAATGAACTCCTGCAAGGTTGTGACGATCCGCCCATTATACGCCGGTCGCCGGAAAACAGTAGAGGCCGACCCCTTGCGGAACCGGCCTCCCGTTATCGTCGCTGCCTGTCGTCGTTAACCGATGGTGAGCAGTTCGTCCCCCGCCTGTACCGAGGAGCCTTTCGTCACCGCGATCGACTTGATGACCCCCGACCGGATGGCGGCCACCGGGTTTTCCATCTTCATCGCTTCGATGATGACCACCGTATCCCCCTCGTTGACCTGCTGCCCCACCGCCACCTCCACCGACCAGATGGCGCCGGAGAGGGGGGAGTTGAGCGGCGTCGCCGAGCCGTCGGACGCCGTATGCGGCGCATGCGCCGCATGCGCCGACGCCCCCGCCGCCAGCGGGTCGATGGTCACGTCGTAGTTCTTCCCGTTGACGGTCACTTTGAAATGGTTGGTCTCCGGCGCGGCGGCGGGCGCCGCCACGGGGGCCGGGGCGGACGCCGGGGTCTTGAACACTTCGAGGGGAGGTTTTCCCCGGTTGGCGATGTATTTCTCCGCCACCTGCGGGAAGAGGGCGAAGATGATGACGTCCTCCTCTTTCTCGATGCCGTGCTTATCTTTAACCTCTTTCTGGAGGCCCTTCCACTCCGGCGCCAGCAGGTCGGCCGGGCGGCAGGTGATCGGCTTCTCGTCGCCGCAGACCTTGGCGATCAGCGCCGGGTCGATGGTTCCGGGAACCTTGCCGTACTTTCCGGCGATGACGTCTTTGGCCTCTTTGGACATGACCTTGAACCGCTCCCCCATCAGGACGTTGAGCACCGCCTGGGTGCCGACGATCTGGGAGGTAGGGGTGACCAGCGGGGGATAGCCCATGTCCTTGCGGGTCCGGGGCAGCTCTTCCATGACCGCGGGCAGCTTGTCGTAGGCGTTCTGCTGTTTGAGCTGGCTTTCGAGGTTCGAAAGCATGCCGCCGGGGATCTGGCTTTTCAGGATGTTCACGTCCACCCCGGTGAAGGCCGAGAGGAACGCCGAGTACTCGTCCCGGACGCTCATGAAGTATTCCGCCACCGGGATCAGCTTGTCCAGGTCGATGCCGGTGTCCCGGTCGGTCCCGGCCAGGGCCGCCACGATGGTCTCGGTGGGGCTGTGGGAGGTTCCCATGGCCATCGGCGAGATGGCGCAGTCGATGATGTCGACCCCCGCCTCGATGGCCTTGGTGATGGACATCAGGGCGTAGCCGGAGGTGGTGTGGGTGTGGAGGTGGACCGGGATCTTGACGGTAGCCTTGATCTTGCCGATCAGCTCCGCCGCCGGATAGGGGGCCAAAAGCCCGGCCATGTCTTTCACGCAGACCGAGTGGCACCCCATGTCTTCGATCCGCTTGGCCATCTCGACGAACATCTGGGTGTTGTGGACCGGCGAGACGGTATAGGAGATGGTCCCTTGCGCATGTTTGCCGTTCTTGACGACCCGATCGACGGAGGTCTTGATGTTGCGCAGGTCGTTAAGGGCGTCAAAAATACGGAAGACGTCGATCCCGGCGTCGCAGGAGAGGTCGACGAATTTCTCGACCAGATCGTCGGCGTAATGGCGGTAGCCGACCAGGTTCTGCCCCCGCAACAGCATCTGGAAGGGGGTCTTGGGCATCACCTTTTTAAGCTGGCGGACCCGGTCCCACGGATCTTCGTTCAGGAAGCGGATGCAGGAGTCGAAGGTGGCCCCCCCCCACATCTCCACCGACCAGTAGCCGACCTCGTCGATCGCGGCGGCGATGGGGAGCATGTGCTCCAGTTTCATGCGGGTCGCAAGGAGCGACTGGTGGGCGTCGCGCAGGACGACTTCGGTAATTTTCAGCGGGTTCTTGGCCATGACGATACTGATCCCTTTTCAACTGGCGTTTGTACGGCGCGGGCGCCGAAATCAGTGTGAAAGCCGGAAAACAAGAGCCCGATTATGGCACAGGAGGGGGGCATAGTCCACCATCCGCCGGTCGGACCGGGGACGCCGGGCCGCAGACCATCCCCCGGCCTACTCCACCACCCCCCACGAGAGGAACGAATCCCACGGGTGGCGCCGCAGCGACAGTTTTCCGAGGCCGATTCTCTCCATGACCGCCCGCGTCTCGCCGGGACAGGAGGGGGCGTTGATCTCGTCGAAGACGACGACGGCGCCCTTGGGCATCCGGGGATAGAAGGCGTCGAGCGCGGCGGCCGTGGCCTCGTAGGTGTTGCAGTCGAGGTTGAGGAGCCGCACCACCGTCTCCGGGTGGGCGTCGATATAGGCTGCGGCGGTTTTGCGCAGGTCGCCCCGCACCAGCTCGATCCGGGGGATATGGCCGATCCACCGGTTCCGGTCGTAGAGCGCCGCCCCGTCGGTCAGCTCCTTCACCGGGCCATCGTCGGGGAAGAGGTCGAACCCGACGATCTTCCCGGTATGGTTGAGCGGTTCAAAGATGGCCGACAACTGCGCCCAGGTGAAAAGCCCCTGCCCGAGCAGCACACCCGCCTCCACCATGATTCCGGGAACCGGCAGGGCCAGCTTGAACACCTCGTACCGGGCCAGAAACCGGGTGAGGGTCTGGCGGGGAACGTAACGCGCGAAGGTGGCCAGCTTGTCGTAGGCCGAGCCGGAGGAAGCGCCGAAATAGGCGTCCAGATCGGCCCGCCATCGGGCTTCGTCGGGGCGTTGGGTGGCCGGGTAGGCGCCGTGGGCGGTCGGGTCGGCGGGGTCGGTCATGGGGCTCCTTTCGGGGATGCGAACCCCATTATATGATCCTCCCCTCGAAGTTGCGCCAGGCGCCGATGATGAGGCCGACCAGCGGGTTCTCCACCTCCCGCAAATCGACGCTGCGTATCCGCTCGGCCTGGTTGAGGGGGATGAGGAAAAGACGCGGCCCTTCCCGCTGGACCATCTTGGCGGTGATTCCGGCCCCGTCGAAAACGGCGTAGATCTTCTTTTCCACGATCGCCTCCCGGTCGATGTCCCGGTCGATGACCACGATGTCCCCTTCGTTGAGGTGGGGGACCATCGACTCCCCCGCCACCCGGCAGGCGATGAGGTTGCGCGACGCGCCGGTTTGCTTAAGCACCCGGACGTGAAGCAGGATGTGGTCGATGATATGTTCGTCGGCGATGATCGCCTCCCCGGCGGCGATCTTCCCTTCGGTCAGCGGCACCGAGAGAAACTCCTCCCCGTCCGGCTCTGCCAGCGAGCGCCGGTCCACCGCTCGGGAGGGACGCAGGTTCACGTTCATCTTCCCCTGGTCGACCAGATCGGGGGGAAGGGGGCGCCCCAGCAGGAGCCGCCCCAAATCCATGGGCCCGGCCTTGGCGATCCTCAGCAGGGTGTCGATGTCGGGGATTCGCTCCCCCGCTTCGTAGGCTTTCACCGACGTGTGGGAGACGCCGACGAGGGCGCCGAACTCCATGAGGGTCCGTTTCCCCCGAATGGTCTTGATCCGCCGGGCCAGCCCTTCCCGGTCAACGACGCTGCGCTTGTCCATAAACGTGAAAATCCTGTTGACAATTAACGTTTGCGTTAATTACGATTCTAATGTGTAGAGGGGCGGATGGCAAGCCCAAAGGGAGTGGCGTTAAAACAAGGAGACCATGCGGTGGTGAACATGAATAAATCGACCGGCCAAGGGGAGCCGACCGTGGCGCCGACGGGGGGAAAGCGGCGCTTTTACACGACGTCGCAATTGATGAGCCGGTGGGGGGTGTCGGCGCCGACGGTGATCCGGCTCATCGAGGAGGGGAGCCTGACCGGCCTCAAGATCAGGGGGGTCTACCGGGTAGACCGGGGGTCGGTGGAGGCGTACGAAAAGAAGGTGGCGTTCTGATTCGATGGCGCCAAAATGGTATAATCCGTTTCGCTCTGTCCGAAACCGGGAGGAACTGTCATCGAAGCGCATACGCCGGGGGCCATCCAGGATTACCTGCGAGAGCTGGTCGCCGCCACCGACACCTTCGACCGGACGTTCGACGGTGAAGGGGAGCGGGTCGACCCGAAGGCGCTCCTGGACTACGCCGCCCGCGTGCGGGAGTTGTGCCTGCGGCTCAACGAAGACTACGCCCCCGACGAGGGACGCTCCCGCCTGATCGAGAAGTTCTTCGCCCACTGGAACAATCTGGTGTTCGGCGTGATGTACACCGAAGAGACACAACGCAAGAACGGGACGCTCTCCGCGCGGCAACGGCGCATCCTGTCGATCACGATCAGCGAAATCCGCGACTACGCCGAACGGTTCGGCGCCCGCCCCTGACCGGCCTCTGCCGGTCCTCCCGCCATTCCCCTTTGGCCCGGCCCCTGTGCGGGCAGGGGGGGCTATTTTTGGGTAGCGCTGGCCGGAGAGGCCATTTCGGCGAGGATCTTTTGGGCGGCGGCGGCCGGGTCTTTGCTCGCCGTGATCGGGCGCCCCACCACCAGATAGTCGCACCCCTTGGCCAAGGCCTCACCCGGCGTCATCACCCGGGCCTGATCGTTCTTCGCCGCCCATGCGGGGCGGACCCCCGGCGTGACCGTGACGAACCGGTCGCCACAGATTCCCTTGATGTCCGCCGCCTCCTGCGGCGACGACACCGCCCCGTCCAGCCCGCACCGGGCCGCCATCCGGGCCAGGTGGACCGCCAGCATCCGGGGGGTCGCGTCGATCCCCAACTCCATCAGTTCCTGCTGCGTCATTGACGTCAGCGTCGTCACCGCCACCAGCAGGCACCGGTTCGCCCCCTGCGCCACCGCCTCGTCCCGCCCCTTCACCGCCTCGGTCATCATCCCCGTTCCGCCGAGCGCGTGGACGTTGACCATGTCGGCGCCCACCAGAACGGCGGCCTTCACCGCCCGGCGGACGGTGGTCGGGATGTCGTGGTATTTGAGGTCGAGGAATATCTTGCGCGCCCCGGCGGCCCGGATCCGGCGGACCCCTTCCGGCCCGGACAGCGTGAACAGCTCTTTGCCCACCTTGAACCAGCCCACCGTGCCCGCCAGCTTTTTCACCAGCGTTTCGGCGGCTTCCAGGGTGTCGGTGTCGAGGGCGACGACGAGACGGTCGGCGGCGAGGGTCATGTCAGTTCTCTTCGGAAGCGGCCTGCCGGGGCCGGGCCATGATACGGGCGACAATGATCGACAACTCGTACAGGATAACCATCGGCACGGCCATGATCAACTGGCTGAACACGTCCGGCGGCGTCAGGATGGCCCCGACGACGAAACAGCCGACCACCACATAGGGGCGAATGTGGGCCAGCTTCTGCGGCGTCACCAGCCCGATCCGGGCCAGCAGAACCACCACCACCGGCATCTCGAAAACGATCCCGAACGCCAGCGTCATCTTCACCACGAACGAAAGGTAATAGTCCACCGTGGTCTGGGACAGAATCTGGTCCCCGGCGAAGGTCAGCAGGAAGTCGAGCCCGTAGGGAAGGACGACGAAATAGCAGAACGCCCCCCCCCCGACGAAGAAAAGGCTCCCCATCACCACGAACCAGCCGGTGTAGCGCCGCTCCACCGCCAAAAGCCCCGGCGCCACGAACTCCCACGCATGGTAGAGAAGGACCGGCATGGCCACCGCCACGGCGGCGTAGAAGCTGACCTGCATGTAGGCGAAAAACGCCTCCCCCGGCGCGATGGCGATGAGGGGATGATCCCCCAGCGGGAGGCGAACCAGCGCGAAGAGGGTGTCGGCGAAACTCCAGAAGAGCACGAACAGCGCGAAGACCGTGGTGGCGCAGTAGATCAGCCGCCAGCGAAGCTCCTCCAGATGGCCGGTGAGGGGAAGCTGCTCCCCCTCCCCCAGACGCCGCAGCTTCGGACGGGCCCGGGGAGGGGTCGGTTCCTCTTGGCCGGGGAGGGAGGGGGTCGCGCCCGGATCGCTCATCCGTCGGCGCCCAGCATGGCGGCCAACCGGCGGGCGTTGGCCACGCTGGCCCCCTTGCCGCCGTTGCCGAAGAGGATCGTCACCCGTTTGGCGTTGCGCCGCATCAGACGGATCGGCTCCAGCAGTTGGCGCAGCTCATGGTCGGGATATTCGTAGTCGTACCGTTGGGCGCCGGTGGCGCCGAACCATCGGTCGCTGCGCCCCAACAGCCGGATCACCCCGTCGTCGGCGGTGACGGCCACGGTGAACGGCGGCCCCCCGGCGGCCAGCGGACGGTCGGTGGTCACCCAGGCGACCTTGGCGGCCTTCAGCAGTTCGAAGGTCGACGGGGAGCCCCAGCTCTCGTGGCCGAAATCCATCGCCAGCGGCATCGCCGGGGCGAGCCGCTCCAGCAGCCACTTCAGGTGGGTCACGGCGGGGTCGCTTTTCGCCAGCCGCGCCGGGAAAGAGGCGAGGACCAGCCGGAGCCGTCCGGCGTCGATGAGCGGGGCGAGGGAGGCGACGAACCGGTCGATCATGTACTGGTTGCGCAGGAAGTCCCCCCGTTCGTCCCGTAGCCGAGCCGACAGATCCTGATGGAGCCGGACCACGAAGGCGGGACCGTCGGGCGCTCCCTCCATCAGCCGGGCGAAATAGTCTGGGTCGGGCTCCCGCCGCCAGGTCTCGTCCAGTTCGACGGTGGTCAGCCCCAGCGGATCGGCCAGATAGGCCAGCCACTCCCCCTCCTGCACGGAAGAGGGATAGACCGGCCCCCGCCAGTCGTCGCGGCGCCAGCCGGTGACGCCGACGGAAAGGCGCGGGCCTGCGTTGTTCAATTCGTTCATAGCCCTAGAGGATACCACGGACCCGCACGGGTCTTACTCTCCTCCCGTTATGTGAATGGGCCCGCTCGCTGGCGGGCCGATCCTGACCGGTGAAGACGGCTATCGTCCCCCACCCACCCTCGTCCGCGCCACCGTGCCGACTGGCGCCATCGGACACTGCTTATGGCGCGTGGGCTGGGCGTTTCCGGGCGGGCGGGGTGCAGGCTGACGCCCCCATGAGATCGCGGATGAAATGTCAAAAGTAAGGACCTGACCCCTCTTGCGGGGGTCAGATGATGACGTGGAACCGGGCGCCCGCCTGCTGGCCGGTGGCGTTGAGCGCCCCCTGCTGGGCGGTGGCGGTATGGTTGCGGACCGCTTTCACGGGCGTCCCCTTCCCCACCATCGGGACCGCCGGGTGTTTGCCCGACAGGTCGGTGATCACCACAGCCGGCATGGAAGGCTCCTGTCACGAGAAAAGGGGGGGCGTATATGCCCCCCCTTTGGTATCGGCCCGGAACCGGATAACTTGAGCCGGTCGGCGGTCGCAGAGAGTTTTTCCGCCTCTGCATACAGGGAGTGGAAAAACGTTATCGAGCGCCCCCGGTAATTGATTTTGTTTCCGTTCCGGGGGCATTCTGCAGGCTCCGGTAGGAGAAAGCAGGCGAGGAACCGGAATGTATGCAAGCATACGTGAGGATTCCGAGCCTGATTTCGACACCCCGGAGCCAACGCAGATAGTTTTTCCGCCCCCGTCAGTCGCGGATGCCCCCCGGCTGCTGGAACGGAATGTACGTCGACGGCCCCTCGAACTGAACCGCCACCCGCTCGAACCGGGCGCGGAACTGCTCCGGGGTCAGGTTGGTGACGGCGGCCATGTCGGCCACGCTCCGCTCGTCCTCGAAATCCCGCTTTTTGAGCCGGATCATGTATTCCAGCGCCATCTCGTAGGTCTCGGTGTGAATGTCGACGAGACGGACCTTGGTGCGACCGGTCTCCGGGTCCATGATGCTGTAGAAGGGCATCGGCACGAACCGCCCCTCCTGAATGGTGACCATGTCGCCGGTGCCGCCGAGGAGGGCGTGTTTGGCGGCGGAGAAGCCCAGCTCCTTGGTGTACTCCATGTCGAAGGGGACCGGCTCGACGCAGCGCAGTTCGTAGCCGATGTCCTTGTCGACGATGGTCATGTCGACGCCAAGTTTCAGCAGTTCGTCCCGGACCCGCCCCTTGACCATCTTGCCGAAGTCGATCTCCGCCAGCCGGGGATGGCCATGCTCGTCGTATTCGAGCTGCCCCATCGCTTTCAGATCCTCCTCGCTGAGCTTCTCCGCCAGTCCCTCGGCCAGAATGGCCACGCCGAACGGTTTGCCCCCGGCCAGACGCTTGACGATGGCGCCCACCAGCGTGTCCACGAGCCAGCCGAAATCAAGCGCCCCCGGCGGGCATTCCTCCGGGATGATGGCAAGGTGCGCCCCGGCCGACTTGCCGATCCCCATGGCCAGGTGCCCCGCCTTTCGCCCCATGGCGACGAGGAAGTACCACCGCTTGGTGGTCTGGGCGTCGTTCATGATCGCCTTGACGATCTGCACGCCGAAATGCTGGGCCGTGGTGAACCCGAAGGTCTTGATCCCGTGCGGCAGGTTCAGGTCGTTGTCGATGGTCTTGGGGACGTGGATGAGCTGCAGTTTCCCCCCGGCGGTCTTGGCCACCCGGTGGGCGGAGAAGCAGGTGTCGTCGCCACCGATGGTGATCAGCGCGTTGACCCCGAGCCCTTCGAGCGCATGGACCACGTTGTCCAGATACTCCTGCTTCTTGGTCGGGTTGGCCCGGGAGGTGCCAAGAATCGACCCCCCCTCGAAGTGGATGCGGGAGACGTCATCGATGGAGAGGGGAACCACCCGGCTCACATCCCCCTTCATCAGGCGGGAGAAGCCGTCGTGAACCCCCAGCACCTCGGCGCCGTGGTTGCGCAGTTTGATGGTGGCCGCCCGGATGACGCTGTTGATGCCGGGGGCGGGCCCCCCGCCGACGAGAATAGCCGCCTTGAACCGTTCCATGTCTTCTTTCCGCCTTATCGTTTGAGCCGGGGGTTCCCCCCCGGCGCCGGTGTCGTTGACAGACGCCCGTCGGTCCGGGCGTCGGAGAATGGGGATTGTCCCCGATGCGCCCCCCCCCGTCAAGGGAAAGGGGGGCTGAACGCCCCTCCTCACACAAAAAAAACGGGCCGCCGGAGAGGGGATCCGGCGGCCCTTCGAAAGATACGGCCCGTCCGCCGATTGAGGGGTAGGCGGGAACGGACGGCCCGAAATCTCGCTTCGTTTATACGGCCAGCGTCAGGGTCATCATGTAGAGGTAGAGGCAGGCGATGACGCCGACCCCGACCACCGCGAGGCCGAAGGCCGCGCTCTCCTGATCGCCTTTCGTTTTTTCCATGATCGTTTCCTTCCGGCGTACGGCTTACAGGTAACCGGCCATGGCGGTGGCCACCAACCCGACGTTGAAGGCGACGGCGAGGAAGGTGACCATTCCGAAAACGCGGATCATGGTGCGGCTCTTTTCGGTGTTCCGGCTGGTTCCCTTGGTCATCGTCGTATCCCTCAGTTTAAGTTGTCGCTTTCGAGCTTTCGCTCACGCTTTAACCATTTGCACGCGACATGCCAACGCTTATATCGCTGTTTTGTTTACGATTAATGCAATAGCCCGTGTCGGAAAACAAGACAGCGGGGCGTTGCGAAACGGGACAGGCGCCCCGTTTCCCTCAGATGAGGCGGGACAACTCCCGCCCCACCAGTTCCGGCAGGCGCCGGTCAGGTTCGGGGGAGGCGGCGTTGAGGGCCAACGCCCGTTCGAGGAAGGTACGGGCCTTTGCGTTCTCGTGGACCTGAAGGTAGGCGACCCCTATATTGAAGTGGAGGACCGCGTTCTCCGGGTCGACCCCCAGCGCCCGTTCGTAGGTGGCGATGGCTTCGCTCCAGTGTCCTTTCCGGCGAAACTCGATCCCGGCCCGGTTGTACCGCTCCACGAAGCTGTCGGTCTCGCTCCGGTTGAATCCGGCGCCGGCTCTTTTCCGGGCCACCACCAGATCGAGATACTCCCGGGCCAGGGTGGAGGCGTCCCGTTCGGCGCAGATCTCCACCACCTCGTCCACCGCCTCGTGATCCAGCGCCAGCGCCTCCCGGAAGATCCGGTCGGCCTGCTCGGCCTGCCCCAGATCGAGGGAGAGCCCGCCGATCTCCAGCTTGCGGGAGACGAAATGGGGAGAGAGCCGGTCGGCTTTCAGGAGGATCTCCAACGCCAGATCGTTGGAGCCCCGGCGTCGGTAGAACCGGGCCAGCTCGCCATAGGCCCGCAGGTAGGCCGGGTTCCGGGCGACCGCCTCCCGCAACATGGTCTCGGCCTGACGGAGCTCCCCCCGGGCCTCGTGGAGACGGGCCCGGAGAAGCCGCGCCCCGGCGCTCTCCGGCTTTTCCGCCAGCGCCGCCTGGATGCGCTCGTCCGCCGGGGCCAGTTCCCCCCGGTCCAGCAGCGTCTCCGCCTCGTCCAGCAGCCGGGCGTGGCGGGGGGGGAGGAGGATGTTCTTCATCTTCTCGATCAGGTTGACGGCGGTGAAGGGCTTGACCACATAGCCGTCGGCCCCCTCCTCCACCGCCCGGACGATCTCGCTCCCCTCCCCCCGGCCGGTGATCATCAGCACCGGCGTCTTCCGGTAGGCGGGGTAGGCGCGCAACCGTGACAGCGCCTTCAGTCCCGACATCCCCGGCATGACCCAGTCGAGGAGAACGAACCCCATGGGGCGCCCCTGCCGGGCCATCTCCTCCAGCCCCACGCCGTCGGAGAACTCGATCATGGAGGTGGGGGGAATTCCCGCCTGCCGGAGAAAGTAGCCGACCATCTCCCGCACCGCTTCATGATCGTCGACGATCACCACCGGCCCCCCCTCAAGGGAGGCCACCATCTCGCGGGTGTCGGGAATCGGGCTCACGGACTGGCTCACAACGGCTCCGGCAAAAGGGGTCGAACGATCATTCTACCCCATCGGCGGCCCGACGACGCCGGATCGCCCCCCTACGCCGGGGAGGAGGGAAGGGTTCGTTTCGCCCATCGCCTACTCCAGCCGCAACGCGTCGATGGGCGAAATGT
>JADGCD010000055.1 GCA_015229165.1 Nitrospinota bacterium
TGGATACGCTCGCCGCCGAAGATGCGCAGCAGGTCGTCCTCCAGCGACAGGAAGAACCGGGTCATGCCGGGATCCCCCTGCCGTCCGGCGCGCCCCCTGAGCTGGTTGTCGATGCGGCGCGACTCGTGCCGCTCGCTGCCGACGATCGAAAGACCGCCCGCCGCCAGCACCTGTTCGTGCTCCCGGGCGCACTGCTGGCGCATGGCGGCCAGCGCCTCTTCGTATCCTTCGTCCCCTTCGCCGAGCCCTTCCTGACGGGCCATCATCTCCGGGTTGCCCCCCAGCACGATGTCGGTGCCCCGTCCGGCCATGTTGGTGGCGATGGTCACCGCCCCCAAACGCCCCGCCTGCGAGACGATCTCCGCCTCTTTTTCGTGGTATTTGGCGTTGAGGACGTGGTGGGGTATCCCCCGCTTCGTGAGCAGCTCCGAGAGGGTCTCCGACTTTTCGATGGAGATGGTCCCCACCAGCGTCGGCTGCCCCTTCTCGTGGCAGGCGGCGATCTCGTCGACGATGGCGTTGAACTTCTCCCGCACCGTCTTGTAGATCAGGTCGGCCCGGTCGTCCCGGATCATGGGGCGGTTGGTGGGGATGATGAGGACTTCCAGATCGTAGATTTCGGCGAACTCGGCCGCTTCGGTGTCGGCGGTGCCGGTCATCCCGGCCAGCTTGTCGTACATCCGGAAGAAGTTCTGGAACGTGATGGTGGCAAGGGTCTGGTTCTCGTTCTCGACGGCGACCCCCTCCTTGGCCTCGATGGCCTGATGGATGCCGTCGGACCAGCGGCGCCCCGGCATGAGGCGTCCGGTGAACTCGTCGACGATGACCACCTTGCCGTCCTTGACCATGTAGTCCACGTCTTTCTTGAAGATGACGTGGGCCTTCATGGAGGCCTGGACGTGGTGCAGAATCTCCACGTTGGCCGGGTCGTACAGGTTCTCGACCCCGAGGGCCTTTTCCGCCTCGGCGATCCCCTCTTCGGTCAGCATCACCGATTTGGCCTTTTCATCGACGGTGTAATGCTCCTCCCGCTTCAGCCGCCGGGGGACCGCCCGGTCGACCTTGTGGTACCACTCGGTGGAGCGCTCCGCCGGGCCGGAGATGATCAGCGGCGTGCGGGCCTCGTCGATGAGAATGGAGTCGACCTCGTCGACGATGGCGAAGTGGCGCCGCTGGACCTGCTGGGAGGAGGAGAACTTCATGTTGTCCCGCAGGTAGTCGAAGCCGAGCTCGTTGTTGGTGCAGTAGGTGATGTCGGCGCCGTAGGCCTCGCCCCGCTGCTGGTCGGTGAGGCCGTGCTGGATCACCCCCACGGTCAGCCCGAGGAAGCGGTAGAGCCGCCCCATCCACTCGGCGTCGCGCCGGGCCAGGTAGTCGTTGACGGTGACGACATGGACCCCTTTGCCGACCAGCGCGTTCAGGTAGACCGGCAGGGTGGCCACGAGGGTCTTCCCTTCGCCGGTCCGCATCTCGGCGATCCGCCCCTGGTGGAGCGCCACGCCGCCGACCAACTGGACGTCGAAGTGGCGCATCCCCAGCGCCCGCTTTCCCGCCTCGCGGCAGACGGCGAACGCCTCCACCAGCAGGTCGTCCACCGTCTCCCCGGCGGCCAGCCGCGCCCGGAAGGCGGCGGTCTTCGCCCGGAGCGCGTCGTCGGAGAGGGCCTCCATCTGGGGCTCCAGGGCGTTGATCGGCGCCACAGAGGTCTGGAATATCCGTTTGATGTCCCGGTCGTTGCGGGAGCCGAAGATTTTCTTGAGGATCGATCCGATCATGACGCTATTCTATGGTGAAGGGAAAAGTGGAATTATACACCATTCCCCCGCCCGCCAACCCGAGGAGCCCCTCATGCGCCCGATCCGTTTTTATCCCCTCCTCCTTGCGACGATCGCCCTTCCGGGAGCGGCGTTCGCCGACGTCACCCTCTCCTACGCCGTCGCCGGGGAACCGGCCCCGCTGGTGGTCCAGTACCACGACGCCGGAACCATGCGGGCGCAACAGGCGGAAAAGGAGTTCGCCGTCGTGAACGGGGGGCGGCTCTACTACTGCGAGCGGCTCGACCGCCGGTGGCGGGTGGTCGATGTGCTGCGCGCCTCCAGCGAACTGGATCAGACCGGACTGGGAGACGTCGTCCGTCAGGAGGTGAAGAGGCGAAGCGACACCGTGGCGGTGACGAAGGTGACGCTGAAAGACACCGGCAGGCCGGAGTTGGTGGCCGGGGTGGCGGGCACGGTCTACGAGGCGGTGGTGGAGAAGGAGGACGGCTCGTCGGAGCGACACGAGCTGGTGATGACCGCCGACCCCCGCGCGCTGACCGCCTGGAACGGTTTCATGGGGGTGGCCGCCGGGCATCTGGAGCGGATCGGCGACGTGATCGACCTTGGCGTGGCGGGGATCCGGTCGGCGAAGGCCTTGGCCACTTTCCGGGAGGCGGGGAGGGCGCCGATCCGGATCGACGACCGGATGCGGCTGTCGGCGATGTCGGAAGAGCCGATCACGCCGGAGCGGTTCGAACTTCCCGCCCGCCCGGTGGGGCTGGTGGGAGGGGGGCTGTCGGAGCTGGAGAAGCTCTTCGGCCAATAGCCGGACGGGAAGAACTCTCTGCGTAGGCGCCCCTTTCCTGCCGCGTTCTCCCGCCGAAGTCCGCCCCGAAATCGCGCCAAAAAGGAAGAGGCCGGACCCGAAGGTCCGGCCTCTCGTCGTTCGTGCGGCGGTTCAGTCGAGCGACTTGAGCGAAGCGGTCCGCAGCGCCTCGGGAAGGGGGATGTACCCGGCCTTTTTGGCGTGGGCCTGTCCCTCTTTGGAGAGTTCGTAGGCGATGAAGGCCTTGGCCGCCCCTTTGGGCTTGCCGACGGTGTACTGGAAGAGCTTGCGGGAGACCGGATAGCTGCCCGCGATGATGGTCTCCATGCCGGGGGCGACGCCGTCGATCTTGGCCATGTTCACCCCTTCGGAGTAGGAGATGCCGCCGTAGCCGATGCCGTACGGGTCTTTGCTGACGGCGTTGACCACCGAGGCGGTGCCGGGCATGTTCTGGCAGTCGGGGGCGTAGTCGAGCTTGTCGAGGACATGCTCCTTGAAGAAGGCGTAGGTGCCGGAGTTGTTCTCGCGGCTGTAGCGGATGATCTGGTGATCGGCGCCGCCGACCTCTTTCCAGTTGTTGATCTTGCCGGAGAAGATGCCGGCCAGCTGGGCCATGGTCAGGTTGGCGACCGGGTTCTTCTTGTTCATGTAGATGGAGATGCCGTCAAGAGCGATGGCGACTTCGAAAACTTCGCCCCCCTTGGCCTCGATCATCTTCTTCTCCTTCTCCTTCATCGGGCGGGAGGAGTTGGCGACGTCGACGGAGCCGTTGATGATGGCGGCGACGCCGGTGCCGGAGCCGCCACCGGTGACCTGGATGCTGACGGCGGGGTTGGCCTTCATGAAGGCGGCCGCCTCGGCGGTGACCATCTCCAGCAGGGTGTCGGAGCCCTGGATGGTGATCTTTTCGCCGGCGAGAGCGGGGGCGGCGGTGAAGCCGGCGGCGGCCATGACGGCGGCCACAAAGTTGAGAGCGCGTTTCATCGGTTGTCTTTCCTCTTTCAGGTTTCGATCTTTCTGCCGACGCCCGGACCGGGACGCCGGAATATGAAGCGACGGTACGAGTGAAAGTCTAGCGGTTCCCGCCCCAAAGGGGGATTAGGAAACTATTAATATCCCCACGCTTCGACAAACGGTCGGCGTCTTCGCCCCCTTCGGCCTTGACCGGTGGAGGCGCCTGCTCCGTTTCGGGAGGAATCCCACGCTTCGAACAACAGCCGGTCTCTTCACCCCCTCTTGGGTTAACCAGTCCTGGTTGAGGCGGCGGAGACGCCGGACGAAAGCGCAAGGGGTGAGGAAGAGAACGGGCATGCGCCCGTTTCACGCGCCGTTTTTGGGGCGCCAGGAATGACGCCTCCCCCTCTGCCTCCTGTCGGGCCAAAGACGGCCCGGCTCATTTGGCGTGAGCGTGAGCGGAGGCGAAAAGCGAACGCCAAATGGAGCCCGCCGGAATCCGCGCATTTCGGGGGACGATTTTCGGGGCGTTAGGGGCGAAGCCCCCCTCCGCCTCCTGCCGGACCATGGACGGTCCGGCGCATTCGGCGTGAGCGTGAGTGTAGGCGAACAGCGTACGCCGAATGGAGGCGCGGGGAAACCGCGCTTTTTCCGCGCCGATTTTCGGTCGCCATGGAAGGCGCCCGAAAAAGAAACTAGACCTTAATGAACTCGCCGGTGCGGATGAAGAGGAGGTACGACGACGTCGACTTGATCTTGTCCCCCAGGTTCTCGATGGCCTTCACGATCCGGATCATCCGGATGATCGAACGCTTGTCGAACTTCTCCAGCAACAGCGACTCGTGGGCCTTGATGTTGGCCTGGTTGACGTTCCCTTCGAGTTCGAGGATGAACTTGAGGGTGTGTTCGGAGATGTCCCGCCCGTCCAGGATGTCGATAGCCTTCTCCAGCATCACGATGCAGTTTTGCAGCATCGAGTCGAGCAGGATCCGGACCTCGTGGGTCACCGCCTGCGGGTCGTGTTCGAGAATCCGCATCCAGTTCTCCGCCACGCTCTGGCAGAGGTCGAGCATCGCTTCAGCCTCGTGGGCCACCACCGAATCGCAGACCACCGCCCGCTTGAGCAACCCGGCCAGGAACAGCTTTCCGACGATCTCCGACAGGTTCTCGGTGATCCGGACCATCTCCTGGTCGGAGTTCTCCTCCAGCTTCAGGATCTGCTCCACCAGCCCGTGCGGCTCCTCCCCCCCGTTGATCAGACGGATGGTCAGACGGCAGGCCTCCTGCGTGTGCGACAGGAGCGAGCGAAGCGAATCGCGGGTTCGCTTCATTTCGTCCATGATGATCTTGGCCATGGGAACGCTTTCTTTCGTGTGCGAAAAGGGGGTTAACTGAACTTGCCGATGATGTAATCGGCGGTCAGGTTTTCCTTCGGATTCGAGAACATGTTCTGGGTCGTATCATACTCCACCAGTCGCCCTTCGTAAAAGAAGGCGGTCCGCTCGGCCACCCGCTGGGCCTGCTGCATGTTGTGGGTGACCAGCACGATGGTATGCTCGGCGGCCAGCTCGATCATGAGCTGCTCCACCAACTGGGTCGACTTCGGGTCGAGCGCCGAGCAGGGCTCGTCCAGCAGCAGGATCTCCGGCGCGTTGACAATGGCGCGCGCGATGCACAACCGCTGCTGCTGCCCGCCCGACAGCGCCGTGGAGAGGGCGTCCAGCCGGTCGTGGACCTCGTCCCAGAGGGCCGCCTTCTCCAGCGCCCGCTGGACCCGCTCCCGGATGATCCTCTTGTCTCGGACGCCGGAGGCCAGAAGCGGCATGGCCACGTCCTGCTGGATGGTCTTCCCGGAGAAAGGAACCGGCTTCTGCATGACGTAGCCGATCCGGTCCCCGCGCAGGAGGCACAGCTCGTACGGATCCAGCGTCATCACGTCGGTGCCGTCGGCCATGACCACCGAACCGGTGTAGGTGCAGCCGAACTCGTCGTTGAGCCGGTTGAGCCCCTTGAGGAACGACGATTTGCCGCAGCCCGACGGGCCGATGAGCGCCGTCACCTCGTTCTTGGGGAAGACGATGTCCACCGACTTGCACCCCACCACCTTGTTGGGGTAGACCACGCTGAACCGGAAAGTCTGTAAGGCCCGTTCCCTGATTTCCATGGATTCCGTCACCTGCTCATTTTCTTGCGGTGCATCCAGCGGATGACCTGGCCGATGGAGTTGAAGCCGAACGTCAGCGTCAGCAACACGAGGGTCGTGGCGTACTGGATCGGCAAGGTTTCGTCGACGTTGGGGGACTGGGTGGCCATGACGTAGATGTGGTACCCCAGCTCCATGAACTGGTCGAGGACGTCGCCGGTGAAGTGGGGAAGGAAGTAGGCCACGCCCACAAAGAGGATCGGCGCCACCTCGCCCGCCCCCCGGGAGACCGACAGCACCAGCCCGGTCAGGATGCCCCCCACCGCCTGCGGCAGCACCACCCACTTGACCACTTCCCACCGGGTATAGCCGAGGCAGATGCCGGCGTGGCGCTGCTCGTCGGGCACCAGCTTGAGCGCCTCGGAGACCGAAATGACGTTGGTGGGAAGCGTCAGCGTCCCCATGGTCAGCGCGGCCCACAGCAGGCAGCGCTCCTGGAACACCCGCTCCTCGTAGCCGAAGAGCCAGTCGAGCCCCCCGCCGATGACCGTCACGAAGAAGGCCAGCCCAAAAAGACCGAACACGATGGAGGGGACCGCCGCCAGCGTCCGGACCGAACTCATGACGGTGTTGTAGAGCCAGTTGCGGGTGGCGATCTCGTTGAGATAGACGGCGATGATCGCCCCCAGGGGGACCGTCATCAGCGACATCAGGATCACCAGCCAGGCGGTGCCGAGGATCATCGGGCCGATGCCGCCGCCATCCATGGTCCCGGTAGGGGGGGACGTCAGGAAGGCGAACGATATCCCGCCGATCCCCTTGACGAACACCAGCCCGAGGATGAAGAGGGTGACCCCCACCACCACCATGGCGACGGCGTTGGAGACCGCCCTGAACGCGAACTCGAAGAGGAGGCGTCGGTCACGCATAGGTCCACTTCCTTATGAGGATCTGGGAGAGGTAGTTGATGACGAAGGTGAAGAGGATCAGCAGCAGCCCCAGCAGGAAGAGGACCGAGTAGTGGGTCCAGCCGATGATCACCTCGGCCATCTCGGCGCCGATGGTGGCGGCCAACGACCGGGCGCCGCTGGTCAGGTGGGCGTCCAGCACGGCGGCGTTGCCAGAGCACATCAGGACGATCATCGTCTCGCCGAAACAGCGCCCGAAACCGAGGAGGGCGGCGGCGAAGACCTTGCCGTAGGTGGCCGGGATGATTACCCGGCCGATCACCTGATAGTCGTACATCCCCACCGCCTTGGCGGCCAGAATCTGGTCCCTCGAATAGGAGGAGTAGATGTCTTCGAAAAGGGTGGTCATGATCGGGATCACCGTCAGCGACAACACCGTCCCGGCCAGGAAGGCGTTGAGCCGGTAGGGGTAGCCGAACAGGTCCTGGAAATAGGTGGCGAAGAACATGAGCCCCAGAAACCCCAGCACCACCGACGGAATCCCCGCCAGCAGCTCGGTGATCACCTTCACCGCGTAGCGCATCCGCCGGGGGAGGTAAAAGGCGATGGCGATGGCGGTGAAGAAGGAGAGAACCGTCCCTTCGACCACGGCGACGATGGTGATCTTGAACGTCCCGGCCATCAGCGGCCAGAGGGAGAAGGTAGACTGGTCGCTGACCGGCTGCCAGATCGGCTGTCCCAGAAGGTTGTCCAGCGTCTGGAAGATGGAGGCGTCGCGCTCGAACTCCTCTTCGTTCTCCGTGTCGTGGTAGAGCGACATTTCGTTGCGCTGGTCGACGTTAGTGAAAATCGGCAGCGATTCCTTGGCGACGAAGATGAAGATGGACAGCACCATCACCACCGCCAGCGCCCCGCCGAGGAAAAGGATGGTGACCGCGGCCAGTTGCTCCCGGCGGCGGCGGGCCATCCACCGGATCTGGTCGCGGGTGGAAGCGGCAGCCTCCGGGTCGGCGGGATATTCGGCCGGGCGGCCGACGGTGTCGTCGATCATCATCGGTTCCTCTCGATCTCGTTTCGGCTCATGCCGGAATGATCAGGGTGAAAACGCTCCCCTCGCCGGGGACCGACTGGACCGTCACCCGTCCCCCGTGGGCCAGCGCGACGTTCTTGACGATGGAGAGCCCCAGACCGGTCCCCCCCCGGGCGCGGCTCCGGGCGGCGTCCACCCGGTAGAAGCGCTCGAAGATCCGCTCCAGATGGGCCTTGTCGATCCCCACCCCCCGGTCCCGCACTGCAAGGTAGAGGGTCTTGCCGGTAACGGTGGCGGTCACCTCCACCGTTTTCCCCTCGTCGGAATGGGCGATGGCGTTGTCCAGCAGGTTGGTCACCGCCCGCTCCACGAGGGGGCGATTGATCCGGACCGCGACGCCGGGGGGGCAGTCGACCGTCACCGCCACCTTCCGTCCGGCGGCCTTCGGGGTCAGATCCTCCACCGCCTGGGTCAGGATCGGCAGGAGCGGCTGCTCCACAAACGGGGTCTCTTCCCCCTCCTTCTCCCCCCGCCGGTCGAGCCGGGCCAGGGTCAGCAGATCCTCCACGATGGCGCCCAGCCGGTCGACGTGGCGCTGGACCACGTCGAGGAACCGTCGAGTCTGTTCCGGATCGGTCAGGTCGTCCTCCCGCAGCGTCTCCACATACCCCCGGATGGAGGTGATGGGGGTCCGCAATTCGTGGGAGACGTTGGCGGCGAAGTCGCGCCGGAGGTTTTCGAGGCGGCGCAGGTCGGTGACGTCGCTGATGGTGGCCACCAGTCCCCCGAAGACCCCCTTGTCCAGTATCAGCGGGGTCGCCACCAGTTGCAGGGAACGGGGGGTGGGGCCATGTTCGTAGACCACCTCCCGCTCCAGCGACGTGGGATGGGCCAACGCTTCCGTCAGGGTCCGCAACAGGTCGCCGTTGGGCAGAACATCCGCAAGGGGCGCCCCTGCGACCACCTCGCTCCTGATGGAGAGGATCCGTCGCAACGCCGGGTTGACGCGGATGATCGCTCCGTCGGGACCGACGGCCAGCACCCCCTCTTTCATGGAGGCGAGGATCGCCACCCCTCCCCGGTCCGATTCGTCGGCCTCGGTGAGGCGACCGGCCAGCGCCCCGCCCATCCGGTTGAGGCTCTCGGCCACGGTGGCGAACTCGGCGATCTCCCCGCCGTAGACCGGCTGGTCGAACCGGGCCAGGGCGTAGCGCGCCGCCCCCTGCCCGAGCAGCTCCAGCGGGCCGTTGACGACCCGGCGCATCCGCCAGGCGACGAAGGCGGCGGCCCCCGTGACCAGCAGGAGCATGCCGACCCAGAAAAGAAAGCCCCCCTGCCCCCCCGCCGGGGCGGGACGAGAGAGCGCCACGGCGCCGATGACCACCCCTTCGGAAATGATCGGAAGGGCCACGGCCATCCGCTCCCCCTCCCGCCAGACCGGGGCCCCGGCCAGCGCCGGTTCGATCCCCTTGGCGCCCAGACCGATGTCGCCGCTGGAGCAGAGAACCGCCCCGTCCGCCCCGGCGATCACCACCGAGAGGCCGTCGGGCGACCCCAGCCGCCGACAGAGGCCCGACAGGGTCTGGGGGTGCCGGTCGATGATCGGGTCGACCGCCACCTCGCGGAGAAGATCCCCCATCTGCCGCAACGAGGCGCGGCTCTCTTCCCGGAGAATGCGATTGGCGTGCTCGGTTAGGGGGATCACCATGACCCCCGTCGTCACGACCAGTAGCCCGAGAAGGGGGGGGAAAAACCGGCTGAAAAGAGTCGGGGAGGCCATGGTCAGCCGTCGAACCGGTAGCCGACACCCCGGACGGTGAGGAGACGGGCGCCGACCGGGCCGAGTTTGCGGCGCAGGGCGGTCATGTGGACATCGACCGACCGGTCGGTGACGGTCATCTCCCCCCCCCGGATGTCGGCCACGATCTGCTGGCGGGTCATCACCCCGCCGCGACGGCGCAGCAGGGCGTCGAGAATGGCGAACTCGGAAAAGGTCAAATCGACGGGGGCGCCGTCGAGGGTCGCCTCGTGCCGGGTCCGGTCGAGCAACAGTCCGTCGATGGTGACGGTGTCGCTGGCGGGGAGGGTTTGGGTCCGCCGTAGCAGGGTGGCGATCCGCGCCAGCAACACCTTGCCGGAAAAGGGCTTCACCACATAGTCGTCGGCGCCCGCCTCCAGCCCCCGGACGATGTCTTCCTCTTCCCCCTTGGCGGTCAGCATGAGGATCGGCAGGTCGGCGGTGGCGCCCCCCTTGCGGAGACGGCGGGCGACCTCCAGCCCGGAGAGGCCGGGGAGCATCAGGTCGAGCAGCACCAGGCCCGGCGGGGAGGCCAGCCCCTTCTTGAGCCCCTCTTCGCCAGTGGCGGCGGTATCGACCTCGTACCCGGCTTTGACCAGGTTGTGGCGCAAGAGTTCGAGAATGTCCTCTTCGTCTTCAATGACCAGAATTTTCATGCGGACAGTCCTCGGGTACCACCACGGTGCGACATAGGGCCGATTCTGGCAGATCGGGGCGCCAGCGGCCGTTAACATTCCGTTAAGAATTCATGAACAGCAAAACAAGCTGTTTTCTTTACAGATCTACCCGCAGCGACAGGTCGGCCGCCGGGGCCGAATGGGTCAGGCTGCCGACCGAAATATACCCCACCCCCGCCTCGGCGTAGCGACGGACGGTGGTCAGGGTCATGTTCCCCGACGCCTCGGTCTCGGCTTTCTTCCCGACGAGGGCCACGGCCTTTTTCACCTCGGCCGGGGTCATGTTGTCGAGAAGAATCCGATTCGCCCCCGCCTCCAACGCCTGCTTCACCTGGTCGAGAGTCTCCGCCTCCACCTCCACGAATCCCCGCCTGCCGACGATGGTCCGGGCGCCGATCACCGCCTTGGCGATCCCCCCGGCGGCGGCGATATGGTTCTCTTTTATAAGAATGGCCTCCGACAGGTCGCGCCGGTGGTTCTCCCCCCCCCCGGCGGTGACGGCGTATTTCTCCAGATCGCGCATGAGGGGGGTGGTCTTGCGGGTGTCGAGAATCACGCAGCCGGTCCCGGCCACGGCGTCGACGAATTTCCGGGTAAGGGAGGCGACGCCGGAAAGCCGTTGCAGGAAATTGAGCGCCACCCGCTCCCCGGTCAGGACCGACCGGGCCGGGCCGGTGACGGTGGCAAGTTTCGTCCCCGGCGCGACCATTTCCCCCTCTTTGACATGCGGGACGATCCGGCACCGCTCGTCGACCACCCGGAAGGTGGCGGCGAAGAGGGGCAATCCGGCCACCACCGTCTCCCCCTTGGCGGTGAGGGTGGCCACGCACCGGGTCCCTTCGGGGATGGTGGCCTGCGAGGTGATGTCCCCCCGGGGGGCGTCCTCCATGAGGGCCGCTTC
>JADGCD010000056.1 GCA_015229165.1 Nitrospinota bacterium
TCCTCCCCGGTGGGGGGAAGCTCCAGCCGGGCCACCGGGGCGCCGGTCAGAAGCGACGAGAGGGTGACGACGGCCCCGGCCCGTTCGGCCTTGTAGCGGAAGCCGAGCTCGTGGCGACCCGCCTCGTAGCGGCGCGTCGGCCCGGCGAGCATGACGCCTGCCGGGTCCCGTCCGGGGCGCAGCGCAATGGCCATGCCGGAGCGGGCGTCGGGATCGGCCAGAATCTCGCCGATGCTGGTCAGCTCCTCCGCCTCGAAGGCGGTCAGCGGGTCGGGGAGGGAGGCGAAGGTGACGTAGACGCTGTCAATCCAGGTCTCGGCTGCGCCGGTGGCGACGGCCCTGAACTCCACCTTCCACGGCGTTCCCGGCTCAAGAGTGAAGGGGAGGACGATGTCGGCGTATTCCTCCCGCAATTGTTCGGCGGTGACGGTAGTGGAGGCGACGATCTTCCTCCCCTGGTCGGCGGCCACGTCGACCGTCAGGAGAGGCGTCCCGGCGGGCGCCTCCCCTTCGCGGCGGGCCCGGAACCGGGCGACGTAGCTCCCCGGCGGAAAGTTCTTGTACGGCCCGGCGTTGAGGGTTCCGTTCACCCCCCGCTCGCCCCGCAGCGCCGCGCCGTTTCCGGCGGAAGGGTCGGCGGCCCGTTTCCCTTCGATGTTGGGAAGCGCCTCGCTCTCGAAGAAGAGCCCCACCGGCGACACCGCCAGCCGCTCCACCGGCAGGTCGTTCCTCCCCGGTTCGTCGTTGACGGTGAAGAGGAAAATCCGGTCGGCGCGCCCCCGGTAGGTCAGCGCGGGGGACTGGAGCAGGCGCCGCCGGGCCAAGGGGGCCGGGAAGGCCATCACCTCGGGGGGGTAGGCCTCCTCGTGAAAGATCAGATGCCCAACCTTCTGCTCCCGCAAGAACGTCCGCTGGGCCTGGGTCACCTCCCCGGCGTTCACGGAAAAGAGGACGCCGAAGACCTTTTCGATGTAGTTCGGATCGACGGTGGGGAGATAGCCGTTGAGCATAGGAACCCGGCTCTGGAGAGCGTAGTACTGGTACAGCGAGGTCCAGGCGGAGTCCCCCGGCCAGAGGGGAATCTCCACCACCTTCTCCCCCGGGAAGGCCTCCATCGAAACAGTAACGTAGACCGGGTTGTTCGGATCGGTCCGGCAAATCCCCGCCGCCTGCCGGGGATGGGTGTCGAAAACCAGAGCCGCCACAAAAAGGGCCAGCATCGTTCGGGCCATCCCGACCGACATCCGCTCCCGCAGCCATGCGGCGAAATAGCCGGTCAACGCCGCCAGCGCCGTCACCGCCACCACCATGATCTTGTGCGGAACCCGGCTGAACTTGAAGGCAGGGACATGCTCGTAGAAGAAGGTGTACAGGCCGACGTAAGGATCCATCGTCAGGCCAAAGGCCAGCGCGTAGGCGACGAAGAATACCGTCAGGAAAAAGCCGATCTGCGACGCCCGCCCGCCGGGGCGGAAGAGGCTCCCCCCCCCAGGCCACCACTCCGCCGACGACCATTAGCGAGGCGACCCCCAGATAGACCGCATAGACGTCGCCCGGATGGAGGAAAGCTGAGAATTTGGGGGAGTAGAGACGCACTTCCGCCAGTCCCCGCCCGGCGGAGAAGGCGCTCTTGGCCACCACGCCGCTCTTGTAGGAAGCCATGGACCAGACCGTGGCCGTCAGCCCGACGGCGAAGGGGATACCGGCGACGAGCAGCCGGGTCAGCCGCCGCTCCCCCAGCGCCGTCACCGCCGCCGGAACGAACCGCCACGGGATGTAGACCAGCAGGAAGAGCAACAGGTAGTAGGTGAAGTAGATGTACTGGTAGCGGAAGGCGAGGACGCTCACCCCGGCGGCCAGCGCGTAACGCCACGAGGAGCGCTCCACCGCCCGGTCGAACAGGAAAAGGGCAAGCGGAAAAAGGAAGAGGGAGAATCCGGCCGGATGCCCCCCGTACAGCTCCGAAAGGCGAAGGGGAAAAAAGTCGAACACCGCCGCCGCCACCAGCCCGGCGGTCCGGTCGCCGGTCATGTTCGTCACCCAGAGCCAGCAGGCCACCCCCGACAGGCCGAAAGAGAGGAGAACCAGAACGTTGTAGGCCAGCTCGTCGGCGATGAAGGCGAAGGGAACGGCCAGCAACGACAACGGGAGCAGGTAGGTGGTGGTCACCGGCCGGTGAAGGTCGGTGGCGAATTCGTAGGCGTCGACAAACCAGGGGGCCTGCCCGAGCAGGGCCTTCTTGAAAAGGGCGAGGTGATAAAAGGCCTGCAGATGGTCGCCAATGAAAAGCGTCGCCACCGAGTAGCCCGGATCGGGACTGTAGCCGAAGGGGATGCCGCCGGTCAGGTGAAGGGCCAGGGGCCACGTGTAGAAGACCCCGGCGACGGTAAAGAGAAGGAAGACCTGCAGAGCGCCCACGGGTCCGCACCGGAACGGATTCGCCGACCGGGTCACTGGCACTGTTCCGGCGCCGTGGTGTAACGGAGCGCCTTGATCGCGTCGATGTCGGGCCCGGCGGTCTGGTAGCACTTGCGCCCCGGATCGAAGGGATTCACCAGACTGACGATCCGGAACCAGCGGGCGTAGCGGAGCCCGGTAACGCCAAGGTCGAAGTCGCAGAACTCGGGGCAGAGGGCCTTGCCCATCGAATACCAGGGGCCATTTTCCGAGGGGCCGGCGTAGACCTCCAGCCACTCGCTGGAGACGTACTCCCAGACCCGCAGGTCGTCCCCCGGCCCGTCGAAGACGGTTTTCCCCATTTCGATCCCGAGCTTTCCCGAATAGTCGATGGAGATATAGCCGCTTCCCGGCTGTTCCTGGCTCATGAAACCATGGGCGGAGGGGGGGCCCATGGCCTCTTCCGGATCAATGTTCACCAGCAGGTCGCATTCCCGGATGGTGGTCCATTCGGTCGGATATTCCGCCCAAAGGGTGCCGGAAATGTCGCACAGGTTTTTCACGGTAAAGACGTACGGCCCCTGCCATGCGCCGCCGGTCCCGTTGACAGTGTAGCGGACGCGCCACCAGTAGGTGGCCCCCTCACGAAGCGCCCCGGTGGAGCCGTCGGGGGCGATCTGCCCGGCCATCCGTAGCTCCGCCTGCGTCACGGTCCAGGAGGTGGCCACCTGACCGTCGAGCTGCGGCACGCCGACCCCGGCGCCGATGAGGAGCGTCATCGCCTCGTCGGCAAAGAGCTGGAAGTCGTAGGTGACCGACGCCCCCGCCACCGAAAGCACGTTGAACGCCGCCAGCGTCGGCGTGGAAGCCCGGGTCAGGTCGAGATACCCGTTCTGCCGGGGAGCGATAGCCTCGCCACCGGAACGGTCGCGGACGTAGAAGAGATGGCTCTCCGAGTCGGTCGTCCCCTTGGCGTCGGTCACCGACCAGCGCCACTGGTAAGCGCGGTTCTTTTTGATCGTCACCCCGGCGGGGGTCCACCGGACCACCCCGTCACCGGGAATCGGCAGGTCGTCCGACTCGGCCAGCGAGACGGTGGCGCCGTTCTCTTCGGTGACGAGGTAAAAATGATAGAGGTTCCCCTCCCCTTTCACCGGATCGTCGGTGACCCAGAACTCGGGGGGACCCCCGGGGGAGTAGACCGCGCTCGGCTCCGGCGAGAAGGCAGGGGCCGTCGGCTCGCCGCCGCCGCCACCGCCACCGCCACCGCAGGCGGCAAGCGTCAGGGCAAGGATAAACGGGACAATGCGAAAAAGGGATCTCATCACGGCTCCGGCAGAGTTCCTTATGGCGCCGGGAAACCGGCGTCCGTGGGGACAAGGAGAGATTATAGCAGGAGTTTTACCGGTCGGCGTCGCCGCTTGGCATCCCCCCCAACCAATAAACCGCCCCCCCGATGGCCACGTTGGGGAGAATCATGGCGAAGACCAGAAGCGACAACGACACCGCCTCCGCCGGGGCCACCCCCGCCAGCCCGAAGAGGAACAGATACCCCCCCTCCCGCAGCCCCAGCCCGGCCACCGTGAAGGGGAGCCGGGCCACCGCCGCGATGACCGGCACGAAGACGAGAAAGAGCGACAGGTCCAGATTCATCCCCAGCGCCTGCGCCATAACCCACGAGAGGGCCACCCGGTTCACCGGCCCGGCCACCGCCCCCGGCGCCATCCAGAGGAGCGCCCGCCGGTTCCCCCGGAAGACGAGGTAGGCGTCGTGGGTCTTTTCGAGTTTGCGGAAGAGCCGGTCGAACCGCCCCCCCGCCAGCATCCGGCGCGCCAGCGCAAACGCCCCCCCCACGGCGAGGAAGAGCCCCGCCACCGCCGCCGTTCCGAGCGCAAGGCCCGCCACGATCAGGTCGAGCGTCTCTCCCTGCGGCAGCCGGTCGTAGAAGAGGATCGAGAGGGCCAGCGCCCCGGCGAAGAGGACGCCGACGCTGACCACCCGGATCAGCGCCAGCGAGGCGAGCCCGTCGGAGACGTTGGCGAGGTAGCGCCCCAGCCCCATGACCCGCACCAGGTCGGGGCCGGAGGAGGAGGGCATGGCGAAGCCGAGAAAGTTCCCCGCGAAGCTGATCCGCGTCAAGGTTCCGAAGGGGATGCCCCATCCCTTGGCCCGCATCATCCCCCCCCATGCGGCGATAATGACGAACTGCTCCGCCACCGTCAGTAGCAGCCCGAGCGCGATCCAGAAGGGGTCGGCCCGACCGATGGCGGCGAACGCGGGGGTCAGGTCGACGGTGAAGGCGATGAGCCCCACCACCGAGAGGGAGACGACCCACCGGAGCCACGGACGGGCGCCCCGTTTCGGGGGGTCTTTTTCCTCCCGCGCCGCGTCCGCCATCAGGGCGCCGACGGGGCGCGCAGGGCGGAGGCCACGGTCTCCCCCACCAGCGCCGCCCCCTTTTCGTTGAAGTGGACCTCGTCGTAAAAGTAACCGGCCTCTTTCGGAACCACCCCGGCCACGTCGATGCAGGTGACCTGCCGCTCGGCGCAGAGCGCCAGCATGGCCTCGTTGAAGAGGGTCAGCCCCCGCAGCAGAGCGCCGGGGGAATAATATTCGCGCACGTTGGCGGCCCTGAGGTTTCCCTTCCCCCCCATCCAGAGGAGCGCCTTCTCCTCCGGCGCCATGTTCTCCCGCCAGAGCGACGCCTGCGTGACGAAGATCACCGGAACGTGGCGCTTTTCGGCTTCATCCACGAAGCGGTTCAGGTTCCGCCGAAACTCCTCCACCGCCGTCCCGAGATCGGGGAGGAGGTCTGTCTCCGGGGTGGCGGCCCGCTGGCGCCGGGCCCGGACGTAGGCGTTCCCCGCCTCGTCCTGCACCATCACCTCTTTTTCTTCCGCCTCCCGTTGCGCCTTCATTGCGGCCATCCCCCGTTCGACCCGTTTCCAGAGCTGGAGCCGGGCGTACCAAGGACGGCGCTTCTCGGCGTCCGGGTCGACGATGGCCGCAAAAGCCCGCTTCCGGTGGACGCGCGGCCCGGCGGGGGTGTCGAAGAAGCCGGGGTCGTAGGCGTCCTGCTGCGCCAGCCGGGCCAGCAGGTCGTTGACCCCGGCCATCAGAATCACCCCGTCCAGTTTCCCGTACTGGTCGAGCAACGGCCCGACCTGCATCAGGTGGTCCCGCATGTTCAGCCCCGACTTCCCGACGTTGGCCACCTTCACTCCCGGCCCCAGCGTCCGTTCGGCCACGGCGGGCCACGTTTCGGTGTCGTCCAGAAAAAGGCACTCGGTGGTGCTGCCGCCGAGGACCAAATAGCGGCGCGCATCGCCGGAGGCGAACGGCGTTCCCCGGAACCCTGCGGCGTTGATGGTGAAATGCGATTCGCCTTCAACCCCCGGCATGACCCCCGGCGCGGGACGAAAGACCTTTTGCTGCCCCGGCGGCCAGACGAAATGGGTGTAGGGGCTTGGGGCGGGAGCGACCAGTTGGAGCCCCCCCTCGACCGCCAGCAGGCAGACAAGGAGCGCCCCCCCCATGAGGGAGATGTTCTTTATGATGTCTGGTATCCGCATGGCTTCCGGGGGTTTATCGTGTGGCGTGTCGCCGGGATGGGCCATTTTACACAAAAGCGGGGCCTTTCCGTGACCGCGCCCTGAAATAGTTGACAATGAACGGCAATATCTTTAAGCTTCCCCGAATTACCGGATATTTCCGGCTATCCTCGGAACACACCAAACACCATTGGAGTCGAGTAACATGCGGGTACTTCTTCCCCTTTCTTGCGCCTGTGCGCTCATGCTGGCGGCATGCGGCGGCAGTTCTTCGACGGCCCCGACCGCCGAACCGACCCCCACCCCGACGCCCGAGCCGACCTACCGCTGCGCCGCGACTCATACCCCCCCCGCCGGTTACCACATCCAGAAGCGGGATGACGGCAGCGAAGTCTCGGTCGAAATCTGCAAGGACGACCCCGATCTTTCGAAAAACGGCAACTCGAAGGTGCAAATCCACAACGGCCATGTCTGGCGGACCCCCAACGACGACAACTCGGTCGACGTCCGGTTCGGCGAGTTCACCGGCTACATGACCGGCATCGGCGACCACGACCACGGGGTGCTCTCGTTCTACATCCTCTTCCACTGCCGCGACGTGAACAACCACAAGCAGAACATCCACGCCGGCCTCTGGGGCCCGCAGCCGATGAACAATCGGCTGGTCCGCCACTGGTGGTCCACCGACAACGCGTGGCCCGACATCACCAAGACCCAGAACAACTACCGGTTCGACCCGTCCAAGACCTACCAGTTCCACGCCATCTGGACCGACAGCAGGGTCGACGTGACGATCTGCGAAGGCGCCAACAAGACGGAAGCGGCGGCCAACGCCGCCGGGTGCAAGACGCAGACCCAGTACTGGAAAGGGGGCCAGAAGAAGTTCGACATGCAGGGCTTCCTCTTCGGCAACAAGCTGCTCAAGGGCTTCTCCTTCGGCAACAATGTGCAGGTGCAGGGACTTCGCTTCACGGTGTTCGAAGCCGACTGAGCCGACGATCCTCAAGGGGCCGACAGCTTGGCTGTCGGCCCTTTTGTTTTGTCCACCGCCCCCCCATCGCAGTTGACAAGCGAAACCGCAATCTTTAAACTTCCCCGATTCGCCGGGGCCCTCCGGCCTTCCCGATATTTCCCCTAACCTTGGAGCCAAAAAGTATCATGCGAGCGCTTCTTCCCCTTTCCTGCGTCCTCCTGCTGGCGGCATGCGGCGGTTCGTCCAGTGGCGGCGCGGCCTCGTCCGATCCGACCCCGCCCCCTGCGGCCACCACCTGCGTGGAGCTCCACACCGCTCCCGCCGGTTTCCACATCCAGAAGCGGGACGACGGAACCGAGATCACCCTGGAAAACTGCGACGAGACGGAAAAGATCAATATCCGCAATGGCCAGATCTCAAAGGCGGCGGACAACAACGCCGACGCCGTCGATATCCGATACGGCCAGTTCACCGGCTTCATGACCGGCATCGGCGATTTCGACGAGGGGAAAATGTCGTTCTACGTCCTCTTCCCCGGCGTCGTCGAAGACGGGAGACGCCAGAACATCCACGCCGGACTCTGGGGAACGCCGCAGCCGTTCAAAAACCGGCTGGTCCGTCACTGGTGGGCCGCCGAAGGGGTGCATCCCGAGATCTACCTGCGCGAGACCCGCGACCTCGCGTTCGACCCGGCCAAGACCTACCGGTTCGACATCAACTGGAACGCCACGGACGTCACGGTGCAGATCTGCGAAGGGGCCAACAATGCGGAAGTGGCCGCCCTCAACGTCTGCAGCCGCACGAACCGGGCTATCTGGGGGGCGCCGATGAAGAAGATGTCCGACCAGCAGTTCCTTTTCGGGAACAAGATCCTGAAGGGGTACTCCTTCGGCAACAGCGTGAAGCTCAAAGGGGTCCGCTTCACGGTGTTCGAAGCCGACTAACCCACCCGTCGTTTCCGGGGCCGACGGCGACGCCGTCGGCCCTTTTTTTCGCCCCGGCGTCCCCGTATAATGGGCGGATGAAACCGATGCGCTCCCTCATCCCCCTCCTTGCCGCCCTTGCCATCGCCGCCTGCGGCGCCACCGCCGAAAAAAAGATCCCCACCGGCGGAACCCGCGTCACCCCCACGCCGGAGCCGACCGCGACGGGGGGCTCCTGCGTCGAGTCCCATACCCCCCCCGCCGGATACCACATCGCCCGGCGGGACGACAAAAGCCAGATCACCGTCGAACTGTGCGACCAGGGGGAAAAGGTCAATATCAGGAACACCCAGCTCTCCCGGGCGGCCGACGGCAACACCGGCGCCGTGAACCTGGCCTACGGCAAGTTCACCGGCTACATGAACGGCATCGGCGACTACGACGAGGGGCGTCTGGCGTTTTACGTCCTCTTCCACGGCGTCGTGGCCGACGGGCGCCAGCAGAACATCCACGCCGGTCTCTGGGGACCGCAGCCGTTCAACAACCGGCTGGTGCGCCACTGGTGGGCGGTCGAAGGGCTCCATCCCGAAATCTCCCAGACCGAGTCGGGCGACATCGTGTACGACCCGTCCAAGACCTACCGGTTCGAGATCAACTGGGACGCCGTGAACGTCTCTCTGCAAGTGTGTGAGGGGGGTACCGCGGCGGAAGTGGCCTCCGTCAACCATTGCGGCGAAATCATGCGGCGCCAGTGGGGGATGCCCATGAAGAAACTGGCGGAGCAGGAATTCCTTTTCGGGAACAGGATCCTCAAAGGTTTCTCCTTCGGGAACAGCGTGCAGGTCAAGGGGGTTCGCTTTACCGTGTTCGACGTGGGGGTCGATCCCGACGGAGGAACCCCGACGGACGGAGGGGGGGGCGACGGTACCGGCGGCGGAACCGATGGGGGAACCGACGGCGGCAACGTAGGCGGGGGGCGCACCCGCTGACGACACCGGACGGGGGCGCTCCCCCGTCCGTTCACTTCGGGGCGACGCTCCCCTTCACCTCCAGCCGCAACTCTGCGATGGCCTCGGCCACCTGCCGCTCGAACCGTTTCCGCCCCTCCGGCCACGATATATGGGTCAGGTCACCGAACATGTGGCTCGGGAGATCGAGATCGCGGGTCGTCTCGACATAGGGGACGCCCGTTTCCCGGGCCACCTTCCGCACCGCCGGGGCGTAACTGTCCGCAATGACCTCCATCGACGCTCCGATGAACCGGGCGTCCATCGGCTGCTCCACCAGCAGGGGGGTGTACCCCTTCGACCGGGTCAGGGCGATAAGCTCTTCCAGCAGCGTCACATGCAAACCATAGCGGGGCAGGGTCGGGTCGGGGAGGTGGGACGAGTTCAGCAGCGCCTCCCGATGGCGCTTTTTGTTGAAAATCTCCATCCGGGGCTCATACCGGTGAACGACATAGTCAATCGGCTCCAACCTCCCCTTCAGCAGGAGCCCCGGGTCGCGCTTCCTGAAATAACCCCGCGCGTACTGGTATATGCCGGTCAGGATGGTATCGTCGCCGTACAGCCGCCGGAAGCCCGGCCCCAGCCAGGCGTACTGTTCGATCGCCTCCGGCGCCTCCCGTTGGAGAATCGCCCCGAGGATGGGGCTCTTCACCGGTACGGACCGCCCGTCGAGCTGCTTGACGGCGTTGGAGACATCCCGGATGAACCGCTCGCCGGTGACTCCGATGACCACGACCCCCCGTCCCTCGGGCAGATTGTCCACCACCGCGATGCAGGAGGCGAACGTCCGGAAGGGGGAGACCAGCGCATGGGCTTCGACGGTGAGACCGGCGACCTCCCGGATGGCCTCTTCCAGCGACGCCTCGCTCTCCACCGCCTCCCGCATCCCCGAGCCGCCGAGAACGTAGACCCCCAGCGGCGGGGCCGGGCGCCCCTTGATCCGGGCCAGATCGTGGGCGACCTTCATGTCGTCGTCCCGCCGGTCGCGGGCAAGATACTCGAACGGTATGTCCCGGTAAAGCCCCGCCGCCACGGCCCGCTCGATCAGGGTCGGCGTCAGGAGCGCCGCAACGCCCCCCATCAGCAGTAGCGCGATCCCTTCGTGGAAGAGCCCTGCCCGGAGTCCGGCCAGCCAGTCTCTCATGACGACGCCCCCTCCCCGCACATAAGGGAGCGCAGCGCCCCCCGCTCCACCTTGCCGGAGCCGGTGCGGGGAATCGTCTCCACCGGGACGATCCGGCTCGGAACCGACGCCGGGGGGAGGACGGTCCGCAGCTCTTTCATGACCGCCACCCGTTTGAAGGAGCCCCCATCGCGGGGGACGACAAAGGCGGCGACCGAACGCCCCACCGCCTCGTCCTCCACCGCCACCGCCGCCACGTCGGCGAACAACCCCGTGGCCCGCAGCGCCTCTTCCACCTGCGTGGTGGAGACCTTCTCCCCCCCCACCTTCACCATGTCGTCGAGCCGCCCCTCGATCCAGAGGTCGCCATCGGCATCAAGCCGCCCCAGATCGCCGGTTTTGAAACCGTGGGGGGTCAGGGAGCAGGCGGAGAGATCGGGGCGGTCGAGATACCCTTCCATCAGAAGATCGCCCGACACATGGACTTCGCCAGTTTCGCCGGGGGGAAGCAGAGCGCCGGTCTCGTCCCGGACGGTGACGGCCATCCCCGGCAGGGGCGCCCCCACCGATCCGGCCTTGGCCACGTCCCCCTTGCGCCGCCTCATGACGCACAGCCGCCCGGAAACCTCCGTCAGCCCGTAGAGGTAGAAAAACGTCACCCCCGGCAGTTTGCGGTCGATCTCGGAGAAGTAACGGACCGGCAACCGGTCTCCCGACGAGACCCAGAAGGAGAGCCGCCGGTCGGCGCAGGGGCTATCCAGCGCGGCCAGCGCCCGGATCAGGCTCACCGGCGCCCCCCCGAAACCGGTACAGCCTTTCGCTCCGATCTCCGCCAGCAGCCCGTCGCCGAACTGGAAACCGCCGGTGGCCGCCATCCCCCCCCCCGCCGCCAACAGGGTCAGGAAGTGGCAGATGGCGGAGGTATAGAACGGGGGGGTGTTGA
>JADGCD010000057.1 GCA_015229165.1 Nitrospinota bacterium
ATTCGGAAATCGCCAGACCGGCCGCGTCGTCGGCGCCACGGTTGATCCGCAGACCGGACGACAGTTTTTCGAGCGATCCGCCGAGCGCCTGGCTGTTGTTGCCGAGGTGGCGTTGGGCGGTCATGGAATAAAGGTTGTTGTAGACGCGCAGAGCCATGATGTATCTCCTCCTTGATACGATTACCTTTTCCCAGGTACGCGAACCCGATCTCCATTCGGATCCGCTCGATCGACCGGCCCCATCCTGGGGTCGTTATCGCCGATCTCCTGATCTGGAGCGCCGTTTCTCCATCGAACCGCGCTCCGCCTAATCCCCTTTTCGGAGACGAAGGGGAGAACTTGAGCCGCATTTTCCCGAAAGGGGACGATTTTGCCCCCCCTCGCGCGCGCGCATTCTTGTTTAGGGACGGGGAAGATTTTTTATGCGCGGGAACGTAAAAAAGGCTCATGGGATTTTTCCCGCCGTTCGATACGGTAACCATGACAGCAGGGTGAGGAAAAACGTTCGCGAGACGCAGACATTTTTCCACGGCCTGCCAGGGACTCCACCCTGATACGATTACCGAATTCTCCAGACCAGATGATTCCACGGATGGAATCGGACACGACGAAGTCGGACACCGGCCTCTCCAGCCGCCGCCCGACGCCGTTTCGTCGCTTCCCGCTCCATCCACACACGCCCACACGATTGTGCGAGAGGACCGGATTGAGCGTTCCCCGATCCCCCCGGCGCCCGGGTCTTCCCCGGCCCCGCGACGCGATCGCGTCGGCGTCCACCAAACAAAAAGCGAGGCCCCCCCGGAGGGGAGCCTCGCCATACGGTCGTCGGTTCGACCGCTCCCGGTTACCCGAGGAGCTGCAGCACCGACTGCGGGACCAGGTTGGCCTGGGCCAGGATCGCGGTGGAAGCCTGCACCAGGATCTGGTTCCGGGTGAACTTGGAGATCTCCTGCGCGTAGTCGGCGTCGCGGATCTGCGATTCGGCGGCCTGCAGGTTCTCGGACGAAACCGCGAGGTTGTTGATGGTATGGACCAGCCGGTTCTGCACCGCGCCCAGTTTGCCGCGCCCGGAGGTGACGGTCGAAAGGGCCGAGTCGAGCCGGGTCATGGCGTCCAGCGCCGACGAGGCGTGGGTCACCGAGATGTTGGTGATGTTGAGCCCGGTGGAGTCGATGGCGGTCAGGTCGACGGCGGTGTTCAGGCTGATCCGGTCGTTGGTGGTCGCCTGGAAGCCGATCTGGATCGTGACCGAGTTGACCGCGCCGCTGCGCAACGACCCGTCGACCAGTTTCTGGCCGTTGAACTCGGTGACCTGCGAAATCCGGTCGATTTCATTGCGCAGCGCCGAGAACTCCCGGTTGATGGTGGCCCGCTCGGTGGAGCCAACGGTGCCGGTGGCGGCCTGGGCGGCCAGCTCGCGCATACGAACAAGGATGCTCGACTGCTCGGAGAGGGCGCCTTCGGCCGTGTTGATGAGGCTGATGCCGTCGTTGGCGTTGCGCAGGGCCTGGTTCAGGCCGCGGATGTCGGACCGGAGCGATTCGGAAATCGCCAGACCGGCCGCGTCGTCGGCGCCACGGTTGATCCGCAGACCGGACGACAGTTTTTCGAGCGATCCGCCGAGCGCCTGGCTGTTGTTGCCGAGGTGGCGTTGGGCGGTCATGGAATAAAGGTTGTTGTAGACGCGCAGAGCCATGATGTATCTCCTCCTTGATACGATTACCTTTTCCCAGGTACGCGAACCCGATCTCCATTCGGATCCGCTCGATCGACCGGCCCCATCCTGGGGTCGTTATCGCCGATCTCCTGATCTGGAGCGCCGTTTCTCCATCGAACCGCGCTCCGCCTAATCCCCTTTTCGGAGACGAAGGGGAGAACTTGAGCCGCATTTTCCCGAAAGGGGACGATTTTGCCCCCCCTCGCGCGCGCGCATTCTTGTTTAGGGACGGGGAAGATTTTTTATGCGCGGGAACGTAAAAAAGGCTCATGGGATTTTTCCCGCCGTTCGATACGGTAACCATGACAGCAGGGTGAGGAAAAACGTTCGCGAGACGCAGACATTTTTCCACGGCCTGCCAGGGACTCCACCCTGATACGATTACCGAATTCTCCAGACCAGATGATTCCACGGATGGAATCGGACACGACGAAGTCGGACACCGGCCTCTCCAGCCGCCGCCCGACGCCGTTTCGTCGCTTCCCGCTCCATCCACACACGCCCACACGATTGTGCGAGAGGACCGGATTGAGCGTTCCCCGATCCCCCCGGCGCCCGGGTCTTCCCCGGCCCCGCGACGCGATCGCGTCGGCGTCCACCAAACAAAAAGCGAGGCCCCCCCGGAGGGGAGCCTCGCCATACGGTCGTCGGTTCGACCGCTCCCGGTTACCCGAGGAGCTGCAGCACCGACTGCGGGACCAGGTTGGCCTGGGCCAGGATCGCGGTGGAAGCCTGCACCAGGATCTGGTTCCGGGTGAACTTGGAGATCTCCTGCGCGTAGTCGGCGTCGCGGATCTGCGATTCGGCGGCCTGCAGGTTCTCGGACGAAACCGCGAGGTTGTTGATGGTATGGACCAGCCGGTTCTGCACCGCGCCCAGTTTGCCGCGCCCGGAGGTGACGGTCGAAAGGGCCGAGTCGAGCCGGGTCATGGCGTCCAGCGCCGACGAGGCGTGGGTCACCGAGATGTTGGTGATGTTGAGCCCGGTGGAGTCGATGGCGGTCAGGTCGACGGCGGTGTTCAGGCTGATCCGGTCGTTGGTGGTCGCCTGGAAGCCGATCTGGATCGTGACCGAGTTGACCGCGCCGCTGCGCAACGACCCGTCGACCAGTTTCTGGCCGTTGAACTCGGTGACGGCCGAGATACGGTCGATTTCGCTCCGGAGGGCGTTGAACTCCCGGTTGATGGTGGCCCGCTCGGTCGAGCCGACGGTGCCGGTGGCGGCCTGGGCGGCCAGCTCGCGCATACGAACAAGGATGCTCGACTGCTCGGAGAGGGCGCCTTCCGCCGTGTTGATGAGGCTGATGCCGTCGTTGGCGTTGCGGAGGGCCTGGTTCAGGCCGCGGATGTCGGACCGGAGCGATTCGGAAATCGCCAGACCGGCCGCGTCGTCGGCGCCACGGTTGATCCGCAGACCCGATGACAGTTTTTCGAGCGAACCGCCAAGGGCGTCGCTGTTTTTGCCCAGGTTGCGCTGGGCGGTCTGAGAGTAAATGTTGTTGTATACGCGCAGTGCCATGACGAAGTCTCCTCCTTGATACGATTACCTGTCGGCCATCCGTGACCACCGGATCTCCGGTCCGTTGGTCTGGCCTGCGGTCCGTCTTCCCACGTTGGATCGACGATTCCGCCGGGAACCTTGGCTTCGTCGCCTTTGCCATGTTCCGCCTAATCAACTCATCGGACATATGACCTTTGACTTGAACCTGAAAAAGAAAAAATGTGCCGCAATACGGCTTTTTTTTCCGGTATCAGGAAATCGTCGCGACGTGTGCGATTTTCCCGATTTCCCGCTCAAGTCGGCTTCTTTTACACCGATAGAAAGATGAGGCGCGGTCTGGCCGCGCTCCCCTGACGAGGGGGTATGAGCGGACATTGGTCCTCCCCCCTCCCCGCCAAGCGGCGTACTATAGAGAGAGAACGAGCGGGAGCGAAACGATGATCCAGGGTATCCGGTCGGCCCTTTCGGGGTTGCAGGCTTTCAGCAGGAAGGCGTCGGTGAACGCCAACAATCTGGCCAACGTCAACTCTCCCGGCTTCAAGGCGGGGACGGCGGGGACGCAGGAGACGGCGCCGGGGGGAACGCGGGTGGCGTCGGTCGGCTCGAACCAGAGCCAGGGGGCCATCGTCTCCACCGGGTCGGGACTCGACCTTGCCATTCAGGGGAACGGCTTCTTTCAGGTCTCGCTTCCCAACGGACAGACTGCTTTCTCCCGCAACGGCTCGCTGAAGATCGACGGGCAGGGGCGACTCACCGATGCGGGGGGGAACCCGATGAAACCGCCGGTATCGATCCCCGGGGACGCGACGTCGATTACGGTCGGACGGGACGGAGCGGTCTCGGCCACCACGCCGAACGGGACGAAACAGGTGGGGACGATCCAACTGGCCTCTTTCAACAACCCGTCGGGGTTGCGGCAGGGGGGGGGCGGGCTCTCTTTCGAGACGGCGGCTTCGGGTCAGCCGGTGACGGGCGCTCCGGGATCGGGGAGTCTTGGAACGGTGACGGCGGGGGCGCTGGAGTCGTCGAATGTGGATATTTCGACGGAGATGGTGGGGCTGATCGAAAACCGGACCGGCTTTACGGCCCAAACGAAGATGATCAAGGTGGCCGACGAGATGATGAAGGAAGTTCTCAACCTCAAAGCCTGACACCCGTACGGCTGGCCTCTTCCCCCGTCGCCATACAACCCGCGCCGATCGTGCCGGTTATTGGCCTTCCCGTCGTCCGGACCGCTACCCTTCCAGCGCGTACGGCAGGTAGACCGAGGCGATGACGCCCCGCTGGCCGTCTTCCCGGTTCTTCACTTCCAGCGCCCCGTCGTGGGCCTGCACCAGATTCATCGTCATGGAAAGCCCCAATCCCGACCCCCCCGGCTTGCGGGAGTAAAACGGGGTCATCAGCTTGGCTTCGTCTTCTTCCGACAGCCCCTCGCCGTCGTCGACGATTTCGACCACCACGAACCGGCGCCGTCGGCTGGCATTGGTCAACGCCCGGGGCGCCCGCCAGGCGAGGCTGCTGGTCAGGGAGATGGTCCCGTACGGCTGGCACGATTCGACGGCGTTCTTGACCAGATTCAGGAATATCTGGCGCAGCTTGTCGGCGTTGCCGATGACCGGCGGCAGGGAGGGGTCGAATATCCGCCGGATGACGATCCGTTTCCCCTCGATCTGCGGCGCCATGATCCGGACGGCGTCGTCGAGGGGGGGATAGAGATTCTCCGGCCCCATCGGAAAGTTCTTTGGCTGGTTGAGTTCGATCAGTTCGGTGACGAGCCGGTTGATCCGGTCGGTCTCCTTCATGATCAGCGCGGTGTACTCCGACAGGTCGTCGGGGATTTCGCTCTCCAGCAGTTGGGCGGCCCCCCGGATTCCGCCGAGGGGATTCTTGATCTCGTGGGCGATGCCGGCGGCCAGCGTGGAGAGTTCGGTGATCCGGTCGGACATGGCCATGAACCGCTCCAGCGACTTGAGGGCGGTCAGATCCCGCATGATCAGCACCCCCCCTTTCGGCTCTTCCCCCTTCTCGGGCCCGAAGGGGTGGATGGTGACCCCCACCGGCAGCCGGACTCCGTGGGAGGTGTGAAAAGGGGTGTCGTGCAGGGTTAGGGAGATGCCCCGCCGGATGGCGGCCAGCGCCTCCACCTGCAACTCGGAGTTGCGGGAGAAAAGGCTGGACAGATGCTCCCCCCGGACCACGTTGACGCCGACGCCGATCAGTTGCTCGGCGGCAGGGTTCATCCACTCGACCACCCCGTCGGCGGTGACGACGATGACCGCGTCGGTGAAGGCGGTCAGGATGGCCTGATAGGTGTCGGGGGCGCCGACCGGCAGGAGAGGGGGCTTTTGTTTCATGTCCCGATTCTACCGTACCGCCGGGCCGGACGCCCTCCCCTCTCCTGCCGACAAGGGGGGGGTGGCGCAAAAAAGGGGCCGCCCGGTCGGACGGCCCCGTCGCTTTTGGCCCATACCGGGCGATGACAACCGTTATCGAGGCAGGCGCAGGCTTACGCCTGGCTTTCTCCTCCCGCTTACGATCAAGAGTCGTCGTCTTCGCCGACTCGCCCCTAAATGGGTTACGAAACGTTTATAAAAGCGGAGCGTACACGACAGTACGTGAGCATTTCACAACCGCTTTCGACACCGCAGCGCCAACGCAGATAGGCTGTCATCGTCCGGTCACAGGTGCGGGTTCTCGCTCATGGCCTTGATCCGCGCGAACCGCCGATCGACTTCTTTCTGGAAGTCGGTGACGATCTGGGCGTATTCGGGCTTGCTCATGTGCTTGGTCTTCCCCATGCTGTTGAGCCACTCGGTGACCGGAATCTTCTTCCCCTTGGCTTCGGGATCGTAGTTGAGGGTGGTGATCCCCCGTTCGATCTCGTAGAGGGGGAAGAAATTGCAGTCGACCGCCTTCTGGATGACGTCCTGCCCGGTGTTGTCCGGGTGGCGCCAGTTCAGCGGGCAGTCGGAGAAGAGTTTTATGAAGACCGTGCCGTGGTGCTTGGCGTAGTACTGCGCCTTGGCGCCTTTGCGGATAAGGTCTTTGTAGTTGGACTCGACGCCGGTGGCGATGTAGGGGATGTGCGTGGCGGCGAAGAGCTGGACGCTGTCCTTGTGGTTCCCCTGCTTGCCGCGCCCCACGGTCCCGATGTTGGACGTGGAGGTGGCGTGCCCCGGGGGGGTGGAGAAGGAGAGCTGGTTGCCGGTGTTCATGTACCCCTGGTTATCGTACTCGACGATAATCATGTTGTGGTTCCGGATGGCCGCCCCCAGCGACGGCCCCAACCCGATGTCCAGGCCGCCGTCGCCGGTGACCATGATGAAGGTGATGTCCTGGTCGGCGGGGATTTCGCCCCGGCGCTGGCGCTCCTTGTACATCTCGACGACGCCCGACATGGTGGCGGCGCCGTTCTGGAACAGGTTGTGGATGTAGGTGATGGCGAACGAGCTGTTGGGATAGCCGGTGGTCACCACCATGCCGCAGCCGGTGTGCCAGAGCATGACCACGAACCCTTCGATCCCTTTCAGGAAGGTGCCCACCGACGGGAAGATGCCGCAGCCGGGGCAGGCGCCGTGGCCGGGGGTGATCCGGTGGGGCATGGCGGTCAGATCCCGCTGCTTGACCCCCTTGACGTCGACCATGCCGGTCTTTTCGTCCAGAAAGGTGGTCAGGATGCCGGGAGACGATTTCTCTTTGGTGATCACCGGGACGCCGGGGGTCGGCTTCCAGTCGGGGTCGCCGGGGGCGATACCGATGTAGTCGTAGGGGATTTCGACCTTCCCCTTGGCGGCCGCCTCGAAGGTCAGCCCGAACATCTCTTCGGCGTCTTCGGCGAAGAAGTCTTTTCCGCCGAGGCCGTAGATGCGGGAGATGACCAGGGTCTTGTTGTCGGTGTCGTCCTTGAGGGCGGCCTTCACCTCGTGGGCCATGCGGCCGCCGTGGGCGCCGTAGCTGTCGGCCCGGTCGCCGACCAGCAGCGCCTTGACGTTCTTGCAGGCGGCGCGCAGTTCGTCGGCCGGGAAGGGGCGGATAACGGTCGGGTAAAGGACGCCGACTTTCTTCCCCTGGGCCCGCAGCTTGTCGGCCACGTCCATGCAGGTGTCGGCGGCGGAGTTGACGATGAAGATCGCGTACTCGGCGTCGTCCATCCGGTAGGTTTCAAGGGGCTTGTAGGCCCGCCCGGAGAGGGCCTCCCACTCGGAGAAGATCTTCGGGATCACCGACTCGGCCGCTTTCATGGCCATCGAGAGCTGCTTTTTGTTGTTGATCTGGTCCGGGTCGTTCATGTAAGGCCCGATGGTGATCGGGTGGGCCGGATCGACGGAGCTGTTGATGACCTTGAACTCTCCCACGAAGTCGCGCACAGTCTGCCCGTCCTCGAAGTAGCCGACGCGCCGCTTCTGGTGGGAGGTGAAGAAGCCGTCGTCGGCCACGATGACCGGCAGCCGGACGTCGTCGGCCTCGCCGACTTTGACGGCGATGACGGTCATGTCGTACACCGCTTGCGGATCTTTGGCGGCCAGCACGATCCACCCCATGTCCAGCGTGGCCACCAGGTCGGAATGGTCGCCCCGGATGTCCAGAGGCCCGGAGACCGACCGGCAGACCAGGTTGAGGACCATCGGGTAGCGGGTGCCCGACTGGACCGGGAGCTGCTCCAGCGAGTAGAGGAGCCCGTTGGCGGAGGTGGCGTTGAAGACGCGCCCGCCGGCGGTGGTGGCGCCGTAGCAGATGCCCGCGGCGCCATGCTCGCCGTCGCCGGGAACCATCTTGACGGTGTTCTCGCCGTTGGCCCACTTCTCGTCGAGGTATTCGGCCACTTCGGTGGAGGGGGTGATGGGGTAGTACCCCATGACGTGGAAGTTGATCTGCGAAGCCGCCAGGGACGACATTTCGTTGCCCGACAGGAAGTCGGTCACCTGGGCGCCCGCCCCTGCTTTCGTATCCGAGCTGGAACTCATTATGGAAAAACCTCCCTTTTCCTTGTCGTTCGCGAAGAGGCGCCGCGCGCCCGGACGCGGTTACGCCTTGATGGTGACCTTTTCGAGCTCATCCGTGGTGGTGAACCCCTTTTCGAGAACCGACGCGTCGATGGTGTATTCGACCTTGGAAAGGAGCGCGTCGAACTTGCAGATGTCCACGCAGCGCAGACAACCTTTGCAATGCTTGTAGACGATCCCCTTGAGGACCATCCCCTCCTTCCCCTTTTTGTCGACCCCCTTCTCCCACTGGAAGCAGTAGTCGGGACAGGTGATGTCGCACTCGCCGCAGTGGGTGCATTTGTCGGTCAGCAGCACCGGGATCCACCCCATGCGGGAGACGGTCAGGTCTTTGTGAACCGAGTTGCCGTTCTGGAGGATGACCCCGCCCATCGGCTGGTTCATGTAGCCGGTTTTCTGTCCTTCGCGGCTGAAAGGCTGGGCCGGATATTTCCCGTCGTCCTCGAAGGTCTTCTCGGTCCATTCCTTCATCCCCCGGTCGAAGGTCTTCAGGTTGGGGGGAATCATGGCGGCGTATTTCTTGCCCAGGCTCTTGTCGATCTGGTCTTTGATGGCCTGCGGGTCGATGAAGCCCGACACGGCGGCGATGGTCCCCAGCAGCGCGGTGTTGGGGCGGGTTTTCTCCTCCACGGCAATCTTCATGGCGTCGACGCAGACGACTCTGCCGGCCTGCAGTTTCATGGCGTCGCGGGCCGCGTCGGGGGTCATGGCGGTGTTGATGACCACCGTGGTGTTGCGGCCGACGCCCGAAAGGAGGCCGGGATAGCCAAGCATCGACTCGACGAAGATGACCAGCATGTGCGGATCGGTGACCGGGCTGTTGACCCGCACCTGCACGTCCGGGGCGCACCAGCGGACAAAGGCCTTGACCGGGCTCCCTTTCTTTTCCGAGCCGTAGCTGGAAAAGTTGGAACCGTTGAACCCCATGCCGAGGACGCCGGCTTCGGCGAGCATCTTGCCGGCCAGGTTCGCGCCGAACCCGCCGATCGACTCCATCCGAATCTCGTAAAAACCGAGTTCGTTGGTTATGGGAAGCTGGGCCATTGTCTGCACATCTCCTTAAGTGAATCGGAACCCACGGCGCCGCAGGGGCGGCCGGGGTATCGTGTACCGGTTGATTGGCAAAGGCAGTCTTCTCGACCGGATCGGACGCCCGGGCCAAACGGCCGGGGCTGGCGTGGTCTCAGAGGAGTCTCCCGAGCGAACCTTCCCTTCATGCTACCAGAATGCGCTCCCCTTTGGTATACAGAGCGACCGACTTTCCCCTTCGGATGTCGGCCCGCTCCCCGCACGGGATTGTTTTCTTTGGATGCCCGAAAGGGGGAATCGTTTTCCCTTTTTTGCCGCCACCGCTTCCCCGTGGCATGCGCGCTTCGGCGCCGCGCCACTGATGTCCGCAAACCGGAGATAAAACCTACATCTTCAGCCTGCCGTCGAGCGCCCGCGACAGGGTCACCTCGTCGGCGTATTCCAGGTCTCCCCCCATCGGGAGCCCCCGGGCGATCCGGGTGACGAGCGTTCCGGCGTCGGCCAGAACCCGGGCCACATACATGGCGGTGGCCTCCCCTTCGACGTTGGGGTTGGTGGCCACGATCACCTCCCGGACTCCGCCCGCCGCCACCCGTCGCTGCAACTCGGCCAGTTTCAAGTCTTCCGGCCCTATCCCGTCCAGCGGAGAGAGCGCCCCCATGAGGACGTGGTAGACCCCTTTGTACTCGTTGATCCGCTCGATGGCAAAGACGTCGGCCGGCTCTTCCACCACACAAATCAGCGACCGGTCACGCCGGGTGTCGGCGCAGATGTCGCACGGGTCGTTCTCGGTGACGGAGCAGCAGAGCGAGCAGAGGCGGACCTTCTCCTTGACGTCAACGAGGGCTTGCGCCAGTTTTTTCACCTCGGCGGGCGCTCCCTTGAGGACATGGAAGGCCAGCCGCTCGGCGGTCTTGCGCCCGACGCCGGGGAGTTTCTGGAGTTCGACGATAAGCCGGTCGAGGGAGGCGGGACCTTTCATACAAACCTCCGAAAAACTATCTGCGTTGCCGCTGCGGCGTCGAAATCGGGCTCAAAATGCGCATGTACTCCCGTGTACACTCCGCCTTTTCCACCCCCGGTAATTGATTTGAATTCCGTTCCGGGGGTATTTCGCCCGCTTTCTCCTTGCATCGCCTGCAGAATGCCCCCGGAACGGAAACCAAGCCAACTACCGGGGGCGCTCGATAACGTTTTTCTGAGGCTTGTCAAAACAGTCCGGGGATGTTCATCCCGCCGGTGACTTTCTTCATGGCCTCTTCCTTGAGCGCCTTGGCCTTGGCCACGCCGTCGTTGACCGCCAGCACGATCAGGTCCTGCATGGTCTCCGGGTCCGCCGGGTCGATCAGGTCGGGCGCGATGGTCAGGCTCTTGAGGGTATAACCGCCGGTCACGACGGCGGTGACTTTCCCCTGCCCCGCCTCGCCGGTGGCGGTCATCTGCTCCACTTCCCCCTGGGCGGTGGCCATTTTCTTTTGCATCTGCTGGGCCTGGCGCATCAGGTTGCCGAATCCTTTGGACATCGTCGTAGCTCTCCGTGGTCGTGTTGAGAAAGTTTTCTATTGTACCGCCACCGGGCGTCATGCCACGTCAACAGCAGCCGGACCGCAACTGT
>JADGCD010000058.1:0-7228 GCA_015229165.1 Nitrospinota bacterium
TGATGTTGCTCGAAATGCTCAAACGGGAGCGGCGCCCGTGGCAGGGCGCCCTCTTCGTGGTCGCCCGGGAGACCCCGGCGTTGCTGGACAGTATGGACGCGATCCACCACCTATCGTAAGGACCGACGACCCATGGCCGACGAAACCCTCGACCGGCGATTCCGCCATCTGGAGCTGAAAGTCTGGATATACGGGATCGTTTCGCTGATCCTCGTGGCGGTGGTCACCGCCTTCGTGGCGTACAAGATGGGGCTCTTCACCCCCACGACCACGCTGGTCGTCTACTCCCCGTCGGGAGAGGGGGTCCACGCCGGGATGCCGGTGAAGCTGTCCGGCTTCACCATCGGTCGGGTGGAGAGGACCGAACTGATTGACGACCCGTCCCGGGGGGCCGCCGGGGGAGGCAAGGCGACGGCGCTGGTGATCCGGGTGACGCTGGCCATCGACACCGAATATATGAAATGGATTCGGGCCGACTCGTCGGCCATGCTTCGAAAGGAAGGAATGGTCGGCGACGCCATCGTCGACGTCCGTCCCGGCAGCCACACGGCGGCTTCCCTCAAGGGGGGGGATACGATCCCCTTCGTCCGGGAAAAAAGCATCACCGACTATGTGGCCGACATCACCAGCGCCGTCGAGGCGATCAAGGGGAAGGCCGGTTCGTTCCTCGAATACGTCAACGACCCGGACGGCGACATAAAGCAGTCGATCAAGGAATTCCGGCTCCTGATGGGGGAGTTCCACCAGACCCGCGACCAGATCGCTACCCTGCTGGGGAACCTCGACCGGCATGTCGGCATGGTGGCCGACAACTCCAGCGGCGCGTTGGAGCAGCTTGAAGGGACCATGCGGCAGACCAACGAGGCGATGCCCGACATCCTTGCGCAGGTCCACGACTCGCTGGTGAAGCTCCAGACGGTGTTGGACGACCTGAAGAAGCTGTCCGCCATGCTGGCGGTCAGGGCCCCCGAACTGATGGAGAAGGGGACCGACGCCGCCGAGGGGGGGATCGCGGTCACCGAGTCGCTCAAGAACGTCTGGCCCTTGAGCCAGTATGTGGAGAAACCGGCGCCCGCCGCCGCAACGGTGCAAAGCGATGAATAGTACCGTCCGGATCGCATGGTCGTTCCTGACCGCCCTGACCTTGTCCGCCTGCGCCGCGACCCTTCCGTCGCAGCCGGTCGAGATGAAAGAGAGCGCCCGCCTGAACCTGAAGGGGGGGAAGGCCATGACAACGGGGGACTACCTCCGGGCGCTCGACCTCTCACGGGCCGCCGGCGCGCGTGCCCTGGCCATCGACCGGGTCGATGAGGCGGTGGACGAGCTGATCAACCAGGGGGTCATTCTGCGTAGGCTCGACCGGCGGAAGGAGGCGTTGGAGGCGGTCGAGACCGGCTGGCGCCTGATCGCCGATGACCGGGCGATGGACTATAAAGACAGCGACGAAATGGATTACGACGACGAGCTCGTCCGTCTTGCCATCCTCGGGGCCGATCTTGCCCTCGACGCGGGAGACGTCCCCGGGGCGGACCGGTGGCTCAAGGGGGGGGCAATGGCCTGCGGCGGCTGCGACAGCGCGGGGGCGTTCCTGAACCTGCGGGCTCGGCAGAAGTGGCTATTGGACGCTCCCGCAGAGGCGGTCGCTCTTGCCCGGGAAGGGGTGGCGGTGAACCGTCAGAAGGGAAACCGGTTGGAAGAGGGACATTCGCTTCGGCTGCTGGGTCGGTGGGAGGACGATCCGGCCAAGGCCCGCGACCATTTCATGACCGCGCTGGCCATCGACCGGAGTCTGGCGGTCCCGTCTCTGATCGCCGACGATCTGGTGGGGGTGGGGGAATCGTTACGTCGGCTGGGCAAGGAGGACGAGGCGCGCCGCTACATCGTTCGGGCGCGGGCCATCGCCTCCGCCACCGGCGACGCGAAACGGATTAGCATTTGTGACGCCCTGCTTGGGAGCGACTCAACGCCGTCCCCCAAGGAGTGACCCCAGAATCCCCCGCACGATCTGGCGGCCGAGCTGTCCGCCGATATTCCGGGCGGCGCTTTTGAACAGCGCCTCCGCCGCCGTTTCCCGCCCCCGTCCCCGGGATGACTCCCGCTCTTCGCGGACGCGGATTTTCTCCGCCTCCCGCGCTTCGGTGGCGTTGGACTCCTCCTGCGAACGGAGGGCCGCCTTCTTCTGAAGCAGCTCGTGGGCCGATTCCCGGTCAACCGAAGTGTCGTACTTTCCCTTGAGGGGGGAGCGGGCGAACCGCTCCTTCCGCTCACCGTCGTCGACCGGTCCGATCTTCGATGCAGGGGGGCGAATCAGGATCCGCTCCACCGGCGTCGGGGCGCCCTTGGCGTCGAGGGTCGAGACGATGGCCTCCCCGACGCCGACCTCGGTGATGGCCTGTTCGGTGTCGAGCGGCGGATTGGGACGGAACCCGGCGGCCACGGCGGCGATGGTCTTCCGGTCTTTCGGCGTGAAGGCCCGCAGCGCGTGCTGGATGCGAAGCCCCAACTGTCCCAGAACCGCTTCGGGAATGTCCAGCGGGCTCTGGGTGACGAAGTAGACCCCCACCCCCTTGGAGCGGATCAGCCGGACCACCTGCTCGATCTTGTCCACCAGCGCGGCGGGCGCTCCGTTGAAGAGGAGATGGGCCTCGTCGAAGAAGAAGACCAGCTTCGGCCGGTCGGCGTCTCCCACTTCCGGCAGCTCTTCGAACAGCTCCGACAGGAGCCACAGCAGGAACGTCGCATAGACACGGGGGGAGCGGTGGATCAGTTCGGTGACGTCCAACAGGCTGATGACCCCGTTCCCGGAGAAGTCGACCTGCATCAGGTCGGCGATGGAGAGGGCCGGTTCTCCAAAGAAGGATTCGGCCCCCTGCTGTTCGAGAATCAGCAGCGACCGCTGGATGGCGCCGACGCTGGCGGACGAGATGTTCCCGTAAGCGCCCTGGAGTTCCTTGGCGTTCTCCGACAGCCACGTCAGCAGGGCCCGGAGATCCTTCAGATCGAGCAGAAGCATCCCGTGGTCATCGGCCGCCTTGTAGGCGGCGTAGAGGACGCCGGTCTGGGTCTCGTTGAGTTCGAGAAGGCTCGACAACAGCAACGGTCCCATTTCGGATATGGTGGTCCGGATCGGATGGCCGCTCTTCCCTTGCAGGTCCCAGAAGAGAACCGGCGTTGGGGCTGGACGGTAGTCGGCCAAGCCGGTGGCGGCGATCCGCTCGTCGATTTTCGGGTGGGGGGAGGCGGCGGCGCACAAGCCGGTCAGGTCTCCCTTGACGTCGGCCATGAAGACCGGCACGCCGATGCGGGAAAAGGACTCGGCAAGAACCTGCAACGTGACCGTCTTTCCGGTTCCGGTGGCGCCGGCCACCAGGCCGTGCCGGTTGGCCATCCGGGCGTCCATGAAGAGGGGGGCGCCGTCGGCCCCGCCGAGAGTGATGAGAACCGGTTCGCTCATGTTCGTATCCTGCCTGAAACGGAAGATGTCCGACAAATGCCCCATACCCGCCGCGCTGATCCTTCGGTCCGGTCGGCTCTCCTATAGTAAACTATCGGGGTTTGGAACCAATCTTAAACGAGCAGTACGCGCCATGAACATGTCTGTCTATTGCGGAGTCGACATCGGCTCCGTGGCCGCCAAGGGGGCCCTGATCGGCGCCGACGGCGCGCTGCTCCATACCGTCTACCGTCGATCCCACGGCAAAAACGTCCAAGCCGCCCGGAGTGTGATGGCCGAACTCCTCGCGGTGGCGGGGGAGCGCCTGCTTGGCGGAATCGGATTCACCGGGGCGGGGGGTGAACTGGTCTCTTCGCTCGTCGGCGGGCTTTTCTTCAACGAGATCATCGCCCAGAGCCGGGCGGTGGCGGCGCGCTATCCCCACGTCCGGACGGTGGTGGAGATGGGGGGGGAGGACTCGAAGCTCCTTCTCTTCAAGGAAGAGGAGGGACGGACGGTTCTCGAAGACTTCGCCATGAACACCCTCTGCGCCGCAGGCACCGGATCGTTCCTCGACCAGCAGGCCTCCCGCATGGGCTACGCCATCGCCGAAGAGTTCGGCGCCATGGCCCTCAAGAGCCGCCACGCCCCCCGGATCGCCGGGCGCTGCTCGGTCTTCGCCAAGTCGGACATGATCCACTTGCAACAGATCGGCGCCCCCGACTATGAGATTATCGCCGGGCTTTGCGCCGCCGTGGCCCGGTCGTTCGTGGCCAACGTGGGGCGGGGGAAGCGCTTTGTCGTGCCGGTGGCCTTTTTCGGCGGAGTGGCCAAGAACGCCGGAGTGGTGAAAGGGCTGGCCGACGAACTGGGAATCGGCGTTGACGAGCTGTTCATCCCCGACGAATGCGCCGTCACCGGCGCGCTGGGCGCCGCGCTGGCGGCGCGGGAGGCCGACATCCCCTTCGTCTTCGCCGGACTGGAGGCGCTAGACCGGTACGAGGCGGTGCGCGACAGCGCGTCAGCCCGGATGGCGCCCCTCACCGGCGAGCGGAACGACGACGCCTATCGGACCGTCGTGAAGCCGCTTCCCGCCGGGACGACGACCGGCTGCTATCTCGGCGTCGATATCGGTTCGCTCTCCACCAACGTGGCGCTCCTCGACGAGTCGATGGCGGTGGTGGCCCGCCGCTATCTGCGGACCCAGTCCCGGCCGCTGGAGGCGGTGACCCGGGGCCTGCGGGAGATCGGCGAGGAGGTGGGGGACCGGGTCGTGGTGAAAGGGGTCGGCGTCACCGGATCGGGGCGCTACATGATTGGCGAATACATCGGCGCCGACATCGTCCGCAACGAGATCACCGCCCAGGCCACGGCGTCGCTTCACTTCGTCCCCGACGCCGACACCCTTTTCGAAATCGGCGGCCAGGACAGCAAATACGTCGCCATGCGCGACGGGGCGGTGGTCGACTTCGAGATGAACAAGGTCTGCGCCGCGGGGACCGGCTCTTTCATCGAAGAGCAGGCGGAAAAGCTCGCCCTCTCCATCGAGCGGGAGTTTTCCGACACCGCCTTCGCCGCCACGGCCCCCGGCAAGTTCGGCGACCGCTGCACCGTCTTCATCGAGTCCGACCTGGTGGCCAACCAGCAGAAGGGGATGAGCCAGTCCGACCTGGCCGCCGGACTCGCCTATTCCATCGTCAGCAACTACCTGAACCGGGTGGTGGGGGACCGGCGGATCGGCGACCGCATCCTCTTTCAGGGAGGGGTGGCGTGGAACAAGGCGGTGGTGGCCGCTTTCGAGGCGGTCACCGGCAAGGCGATCGTCGTCCCCCCCCATCACGACGTGGCCGGGGCGGTGGGGGCGGCGATCATCGCCCGGCGGCATCACGAGCGGACGGGGCTCGACACGCCGTCGAGTTTTGTGGGGTTCGACCTCTCGGCCCGAACGTGGAATGTCACCACGTTCGAGTGCAAGGCCTGCGACAACGTCTGCGACATCTCCCGCGTCCGGTTCGACCGGGAGGCCCACTACTACGGCGCCCGGTGCGACCTGTTCGACGGCAAGGCGGCCCGCTCCCGGCGGGAGAAGGGGGACCAGCTCCCCGACCTCTTCGCCGAGCGGGAGCGGCTCCTTTTCGGCGACTGGCTGACGAAGAAGAACTTCACCCGCGCCGCGACCCCCGGCGCGATCCGTATTGGCGTCCCCCGGGCGCTGTATGCCTACGAACATTTTCCCTTCTGGTCGGCGCTATTGTCCGGGCTCGGCTTCGAAGTGGTCCTGTCGGGCAAGACCAACCAGAAGGTGATCGCGCAGGCGGTGGAAGAGGTGAAAGCCGAGACCTGCTTCCCCATAAAGGTGATGCATGGGCATGTGGCCGACCTGCTGGAAAAGGAGATCGACTACCTCTTCCTCCCGTCGACCATTTCCGTCAACGCCCCCGACACCGGCTTTGCGGCCTCCCATACCTGCCCGATGGTCCAGTCGATACCGTACATGATCCGGGCCGCCATCGACTTGTCCGGTGTGAAGGTTCTGGAGCCCCCCCTGTTCTTCCAACGGGGGAAGAACGATCTGGTCCGGGAGTTGTCGGCCCTGTTTGGGCGGGAGTTCGGCCTGTCGTCGCGGCGGATCCGGGAGGCGGTATCGGCAGGATGCGAAGCGCAGGCGGCCTTCGCCGGCGCCCTCGTGCGCCGGGGGCGCGAAGTCATCGAAGACGTTCAGAGCCGGGGAGGGCGCCCAGTCGCCATCATCTCCCGCTCGTACAACGGTTGCGATTCGGGGATCAATCTCGACCTCCCCCGGAAGCTGAGGGACATGGGCAAGGTGGCGGTTCCCATCGACTTCCTCGATCTCGACGAATCGGCGGCGTTGGCGGAAAGCCCCGACATGTACTGGCGGTCGGGACAGCGGATGATCGCCGCCGCCGTCGCCGTCCGCCGCGATCCGCGCCTGGACGCCATCATGATCGGCAACTTCAAGTGCGGCCCCGATTCGTTCATCGAATACCACCTGAAAAAGGCCCTCGGCGGCAAGCCGATGCTGGCGCTGGAGATCGACGAGCATTCCGCCGACGCCGGGGCCATCACCCGGTGCGAGGCCTTTTTCGACAGCCTCGAAAACGTCGACAGCTCTCTCTTCGCCGCCGAAGCCCTCGCCGCGAAAGCCGTGACAGCCGGTGCGCCCCCTCCCATCGCCGCCCCCCGCACGAAGACCCGCGACCGGACGCTTTATCTCCCTTACATGTGCGACCACGGCCATGTCCTTGCGGCGGCGCTGCGGGGAGCGGGGGTGAAGGCCGAACTGCTGCCGGTGACGGACCAGGCGTCGCTCGATCTCGGTTACCGCTACTCGTCGGGGAAAGAGTGCGTTCCCTTCACCATGACCACCGGCGACATTGTAAAGAAGGCCACCGAACCCGGCTTCGATCCGGGCGGTTCGGCGTTCTTCATGCCGACCACCAGCGGCCCCTGCCGGTTCGGGCAGTACCAGAGCGTCCAGAAGCTCTTTCTCGAAGAGCTGGGAATGCCCGACGTACCCCTCCTCTCGCCCGACGCGAAGAGCGGGTACGACACCGGCGACGGGCTGGGTCTCGGCGTCCGGTTCCGCCGCGACGCTTGGCGGGGGGGAGTGGCGGTCGACATCCTGATCAAGGCGACGCTCCAGACCCGCCCCTACGAGACCGAGCCGGGCGCCACCGACCGGGTCTACGAAAGGTGTCTCCGGGAGGTCGTGGAGCTCGTGGAGAGGGACTCGTCCCTCCTGTTCGCCTATATGGAAGAGGCGCAGCGGAAATT
>JADGCD010000058.1:7254-10853 GCA_015229165.1 Nitrospinota bacterium
TGATCAGCGCCCCCGACCGGTCGTCGGCGTCGTGGGGGAAATCTATCTGCGCAGCCATTCTTTCGGGAATCGGGAGGTCATTCGGCGCATCGAAAAGCTGGGCGGCGAGGTGTGGTTGGCCCCCATCGGGGAGTGGCTTTTGTACACCACGAACCGCTTCATCGAGAACAGCCGCAGAGACAAAAATTATCTTGACCTGCTCAAGGGTTACATGCAGGATAGGATTCAGAAAAGAGATGAACACCGCCTCTACAGGCCGTTCGAACAGTTTCTGCGAAATGGCCTGGATGAAGCCACCGGTCGGACGCTCGAACGGGCGGCGCCCTATCTCCACCACACCTTCGAGGGTGAGGCGATACTGGGGGTCGGAAAAGGGGTCGAGTACGCCAGAAGAGGACTGGCTGGCGTGGTGAACATCCTGCCCTTCTCCTGTATGCCCGGGACGGTGGTCGCGGCGCTTTCGGGGAAAATACGGGACGATCATGACGCCATCCCGTGGCTGAATCTCGATTATGACGGCATGGAAGATTCCGGGGTGAAAACCCGGCTGGAAGCGTTTATGTATCAGGCGCAGCAGTACCGCACCAGGCGGCTGTCAGCCTCCACTCAACGGTAAATTGGAGAGTAACATGGCATTAATGATCAACGACGAGTGCGTCAACTGCGGTGTCTGCGAGCCCGAGTGCCCCAACGACGCCATCAGCGAAGGGGATGACATCTACGTGATCGACCCCGCCAAATGCACCGAGTGTGTCGGCCACTACGACGAAGCCCAGTGCGTCGATGTCTGCCCGGTCGATTGCATCGTCGCCGACCCGGACAACGCCGAGTCGCGCGAGGAGCTCCAGGCGAAGTTCGAGAAGCTCAAAGGCTAAGAGAACCGCGACGCCTCGAAGGGAGACTCTTGGGAGTCTCCCTTTTTTTGTGTGAAGATATTCCTTGAGGTCTGCGCCCCATCGTCCGATAGTTAGATAGACAACCGGATAGAGGGAAAACGCACATGGACTGGACCCTGATCGAGACGGCCCTTCGATACGCCTTGGCGTTCGAGTTCCTTCTCATGGCGGTGGTCGGCCTTGCGGTCTGCGTTCACTCCCTGTCGGTCGATTACAAGATTCGCTATTTCTGCAAGATACAGCAGGACACCTTGGACGGACTCTATGAAGGGTGGCGCAAGGCCGCCGAAGAAAAAGAGGCCGCCCGCCAAAATCGTCTCAGCGCAGCCCTCGGTTGATTCGGTGACTTCGCCGCTCCTCTTCAAGTCGATTCTCGCGGCCACACTTCCTTTTATCCTTCTTCTATCCCCCGTCGCCTTCGCCAAAGAGGGGATCGTCACCCTGCAGACCGTCGGCCCCGACCGGCGCGTCGCCGTCGAGATCGCCGACACCCCCGAAGCCAGAGCCAAAGGATTGATGTTCCACTCGAATCTCCGGGACGGCGAGGGGATGTATTTCATCTTCCAAGTCACCGAACCGCAGATATTCTGGATGAAGAACGTCCCCTTCCCCCTCGACATCCTCTTCATCGGCGCCGACGGAACCATCGTCGCCATCGCCCCCAACGTCCCCCCCTGCCACCGGGAGCCGTGCCCCTTGTACCATTCGGTCAAACCGGTCCGGGCCGCCCTGGAACTGCCGGGGGGATGGTGCGATAAGTATGGCGTTCGGGTGGGGGGGAAGGTAGAATATCGGCCATGAACCGGACCAGCGTCTTTCTGCTTCTCTGCGCCCTTTTTGTCGGCGCCTGCGCCACTAAACCGCTCGGCATCCCCGCCCCGGTCAAAATCGCGCCCGAAACGGTCGGAGGGATCAAAGAAGGGGGGACCACCAGGGCCGAACTTCTCAAACAGTTCGGGGAGCCGGAGATGAAAATCCCCACCGAAGAGGGGATGACCTATTTCTGGAAAGACCCTGATCTCAATTCGTTATGGGTTCTCTTCGCGGAAGACTGGACCGTTCGGGAATACGAAGTCTCCCACTGACCCGTTGGCGCTTCCACTTCGGTCCGTTTGTCGCCCCGATCTCCTAATTCCTTGAAAAAATACCGGCCATGCCTTGACCGGAGAGGCTGGGGGTCTTATGCCTTCCCATCAGCTGTCAAAGGGAGCCGCCATTGATCACCGTATCGGGCCTGACGAAGCGGTATGGCCAACGGGTCGCCGTCGACGATGTCACCTTCACCATCGGCAAAGGGGAGATCTGCGGCTTCCTTGGCCCCAACGGCGCCGGGAAGACCACCACCATGCGGATGATCACCGGCTACCTCTCCCCGTCGGAAGGGACCATCAACGTCTTCGGCCATGACGTGGCGGAAGAGCCGCTGGAGGCCAAACGGCGGATCGGCTACCTGCCGGAGTCGACCCCCCTCTATGGCGATATGCGGGTGGGGGAGTATCTGGCCTTCGTTGGACGGATCAAGGGATACAAGGGCGCCAGGCTGGCCGCCGAAGTCGACCGGGTCATGGAGGCGACCCGTATCGCCGATCGGAGCCGGTCGCTCATCAAGACCCTCTCCAAGGGATATCGGCAGCGGGTCGGCATCGCCCAGGCGCTGGTCGGGGATCCGGACGTCCTCATCCTCGACGAGCCGACCATCGGGCTCGATCCCCGGCAGATCGGAGACGTCCGGGGGCTGATCCGGGAATTGGCCGGACGGCATACCATCATCCTGTCGAGCCACATCCTGCCGGAAGTGCAGGCGGTCTGCGACACCGTGCTCATCATGAACCGGGGGAAGCTGATCGCCGCCGACACCCCGGCCAACTTGGCCCGCCGCTTCGCCGAAGGGGGGGAAGTGACCGTGACCCTTGCGGTCGACGCCGAGACCGCCGCCCCGATCCGCACTGCCGACGGAGTGGCCGACGCCCGGCTGATCGGCGCCGACGACCGATCGTCGGTCTGGGGACTAACCCCGACCGGCGACGATTTCACCCCCCTGCGAAAAGGGATCGTCCGGCTGGCGGCCCAGCGGGACTGGGAGCTGATCGGCCTGACCCACGGGTCGGCCTCGCTGGAGGAGGTCTACCTGTCGGTCATCACCCGGGAGGAGAGCTCTTCATGAGACGTCTTCCCACTCTCTGGCGGCGCGAAGTAAAGGGGGCGTTTCTTTCCCCGGTCGCCTGGAGCCTGATCGCCATCTTTCTGCTGGTAAGCGGCTACTTTTTCTATTCGTTACTCTATCTGTACGGCATGGAAAGCTTCGAAAAGATGCGTCTGGCCGAGGCGGTCGGCCCGCAGGAGCTGACGGTGGGCCATTACGCCCTGCGCCCGTTGGTGAACAACCTCGGTGTGGTGTTGCTGATGCTCCTGCCGCTGGTGACCATGCGCCTCTTTTCGGAGGAAAAGCGCTCCGGCTCCATAGAGATGCTCTTCACCTGGCCCCTCACCGACTTGGAAGTGACGCTGGGAAAATACCTAGCCGCTGTCACGGTCTACGCCGCCATGCTCCTGCCGACGCTACTCTTTCCTCTTTTCCTCTCGTTCTACGGCCCCACGCCGTGGGGGCATGTGGGGGCCGCCTGGCTGGGGCTTTTCCTTATGGGAGGCGCCTTCATCGCGTTGGGGCTTTTCGTCTCGTCGCTGACCGAGAATCAGGTGGTG
>JADGCD010000059.1 GCA_015229165.1 Nitrospinota bacterium
TCGGCGGCGGCGTCGCCCGGTTTCTTGTCCGGGTGACACTCCTTGGCCAGTTTCCGGTAGGCCTTCTTGATGGCGGCCTTGTCTGCGTCCCGGGGGACGCCAAGGAGGGTGTAGTAGTCGTGGGGCATGGTCTCTCTCTTGCCGGGCCCGGACATCGGGCTCTCTGTGATGATATGCGATGCGGGAGGGGACAAATCAACGTCCGCGCCGATTATTCGGCAGGGCGCTCACGTCGGGCGATAGCCGGGCGCTCCCGCGCACGGCTTGTCAGGGCAGGTAGACCGTAATTCGGGTCTCCCCCACCACAATCACGTCGTTGTTGGCCAGCTTCACCGGCTCGTGGGGGATGATCGGAATCCCGTTGACCGTGGAGCCGTTGGTGGAGCCGTTGTCGAGAAAGAAATAGGCGCCGGTCGGCTTGTCGAACAGGATCTTGGCGTGGCGCCGGGAGACCTGCTGGTCCGGGAGGGCGATATGGTTGTCCGGCTGGCGGATGTGGCCGATGGACACCTCCCTTCCCTTGAGCGGGTACCGTTCCCACCCCTTCTCCATCTGGATTTGGAGGGCCGGTTCGAGCAGCCGGTCGGGGGCGGAGCCGATCAGCTCTTTCGGAATGGCCATGGTCATGTCGAACAGGTCGGGACCGGGAATATCCTCCCGCCGTTCGGTCCGGGCCGGTACCTTGTCGGGGTTCACTTCACCGCCGTTGTCGTTCTTTTCGGACTTTTCCATATCGCTTGGCGCCCTTAGACCAGCAGGGTCATGCCGATCACCACCGCCGCCGCAAGGCCGGCCACCACGAAGACGATCCTGAGGGTGGGGTCTTTCTCCACCTGCAGGGCGTCGATGGAAAGGGGGGTGTCCCCCTGGTCGATGATCTGCCGTTTGATCCGGGAGAGGAACGCCACCCGTTTGAGCTGGTGGCTCCCCATGGCGTCGTCGAGGGCGTCGTCGAACATCCGTTCGATCTCGGTGACCGTCAGCGCAAGCTCCGTGACCCGGGCCACCACCTCCGCGTCGCTGACGAAGGAGAAGTCCCCCTGGGCCAGATAGAGGGGGATATCCTTCGCCTTGCGGATCTCGGCAAGGGAGGGGACGCGGGCCATCTCCTGCGCGTCGCCGACGGTAAAGCGGAAGACCCCGACCATCAGTTCGTCCCCCTCGCCCAGCGGGGCGACGCCGTCGATCCGGACCCCGTTGACGTAGACCCCGTTGGAGGAGGGGACGCCATCGACCCCGTCCTCGATCCGGACCCCGCCGGGGGTGACCACAATGAGGGCGTGCCGCTTGGAGACGGAGGTGTCGGGAAGATGGATTTCGCACGACGGCTCCCGACCGAGCGCCAGCCGCTCCCGGTCGAGGGGGAAAATCTTCCGTTCGCCCCGGGCGCTGAAGACGCCGAGGCAGAGGGTCTTTTGCTTTTCGGTCATGTCCACGGTTCGTTCACCACGTTCGGCCCGCTATCTTACACCCATCCGCCCTCCCCGGCTACCGGCGGCCGGGTCGGCGTCAACGGTGGCGGGTGACGCCCAGCCGGGGACAGACGTCAAGGAGGGGGCACTGGCCGCATTTGGGCGACACCGGATGGCAGAGGTTCTGCCCGAAGCTGACCAGCAGGTCGTTAAACTCGATCCAGTACCGTTTCGGCAACGTGGCCCGCAGGGCGGCCTCGGTGGCGTCGGGGTTTTTCGCCGAGACGTAGCCCCAGATACGGCAGATCCGGTGGACGTGGGTGTCGACACAGATCCCCGGCTTGTTGAACCCGAGGGTCACCACCAGGTTGGCGGTCTTGCGCCCCACCCCCGGCAGGGCCGTCAGTTGGTCGATCTCGTCGGGAACCGCCCCGCCATGCTCCGCCACCAGCAGGCGGCAGACCTCTTTGACCGTCCGGGCCTTGGTCCGGTAAAACCCCACCGGATAGATCAGCGACTCGATGCTCTCCACCGGAAGGACGGCGATCCCCTCCGGCGTGTCGGCCACGGCGAAGAGCCGCGCCGAAGCGGCCGCCGTCTGTTCGTCCCGGGTCCGTAACGACAACAGGCAGGAGACCAACACCCGGAAGGCAGGGCGGACGTTGGCCCGGCTGTACATGGTCACCGCCGGGACTTTCCACTTCCCGACCCACCGGCGCAACGTCCGGACGGCATGGCCGATGTCGAACGGCCTTTCGACCGTTTTCGATCTCCCGACCGGCGTCTGCGCCGCCGTGGTCTTGCGCTTTCCTTTCGACCCCGGAGGCGGCTGGAGAGGGAGGCTCACTTCTTCGCCGCAGACCGGTCGGAGAGGAGGCGGGAGAGATGCGCCTTTTCCCACCGAAGCGCCTCCTCATATCCTTCGAAAAGCCGCTCCGCCACCCGAAACCGTCGGTCGTGGACCAGCCGGGGGCGGACCCCGGGAGGGGTGGTCTGGGCCTGCTGCCGATGAAGCAGTTCGTGGAAGACCACCATCTCCAGATAGACCGGGGGCACGTAGGGGGCGTCGAGCGCCGGGTGGATGGTCACCAGATCGTCGTCGGGCCGGTAGGAGCCGAGCTGGATGGTCCGCTTCCCCGCCCGCCGACGGAGCGCCGACGGACGGCGTCCCCAGGTGATGGAGACCGGACGCATCTGCGGGAAGAAGCGGGCGAGCACCCGCCCCACCACTTCGGACAGGTCGAAATGCTCTCCCGCCGGACGGGCTTTCAGCCGGGCCTGCCGTATGAGCGACGCCGGAGGGAGCTGCCGGTCGGCGAAGGCCCGGACCGACGACGGCAGGCGGGGGATCTCGCCGGTCAGATAGGCGGCCAAGGCGTCGAGGGTCTCCCGGTCCGCCAGGGCGAAATAGCGGGCGAGCCGAAGCTCCCCCACCCCGTCGGGGCGGCGCCGGTAACTGAACAGCGCCCGACGGTTGTCGGTCAGGGTCAGCTTCAACGGTTGGGGCAACCGCTCCCGCAGGAACCGGGCCAGCCCCTCTTCCAGTAGATCCATCGCTCCTCGTCCGGACGCCCGGCCGGTGGATAAAGGTTTCGGCGACGTCCGGTTCATACTATCATCGTGGATACCGATCACCTATGGCGATCTCCCCATGGCAGACACATTAAGCGACGCAAAGGCCTACTTCGAGCGGGGCATCGAGCATTACAAGGCAGGCGACCACAACGCCGCCATCGCCGACTTCACCGAGGCGATCCGTCTCGACCCGCGCCACGCCCCGGCCTACAACAACCGGGGCTCGGCCCAGTCGGCCCTGGGGTTGAAGGAGCAGGCCATCGAAGACTTCAACCGGGCCATCGAAATCGAGCCCGACTACGCCGTGGCCTACAACAACCGGGGAAACGCCTTCGACGCCCTCGGGAAGAAAGAAGAGGCCATCCGCAACTACGACGCCGCCATCGCCATCGACGGCAATTACGCCAACGCCTACAACAACCGGGGGAACGCCCGCTTCTCGCTGGGGCAGTTCGACGAGGCGATCCGCGACTACGACAAGGCGGCCCGGCTCGACCCGAAGAACCCCACCATCTACCACAACCGGGGTTCGGCCAAGGGATCGCTGGGGCAGAAGGAGGAGGCCATCGCCGACTACGACGAGGCGATCCGGCTCAACCCCCGCTTCGCCCGGGCGTACAACAACCGGGCCAAGGCCAAGGACGACCGGGGAAAACGGGAGGAGGCGGAGCGGGACTACAGCCTGGCCATCCGGTTCAACCCCCGCTATGCGCTGGCCTATTACAACCGGGCGGGGGTCCGGTTCCTCATGGGGCGCCTCAAGGAGGCCATGGACGACCTGGACCAGGCGCTGGTCATCGACCCCAAGTTCTCGCTGGCCTACAACAACCGGGGGAACATCAAGGAGACCCTGGGGGACAAGCTGGGCTCGCTGGAGGACTACGAGCAGGCCATCAAGTTCAACCCCGACTTCGCCGAGGCCTACTACAACCGGGGGAACACCAAGTACGACCTGGGGGACCATGTCGGCGCCGTGGCCGACTATGACCGGGCGATCACCATCGAGCCGAAGCTGACGGTGGCCTACTACAACCGGGGCAACGCCAAGGCGGCCATGAAACACCGGGAGGAGGCCATCGGCGACTACTCCCACACCATCAAGTTCGACCCGAACCACGCCCCGGCCTACAACAACCGGGGGAACATGAAACTGGGGCTGGAGCGCCAGCGGGACGCCACCATCGATTTCGACGAGGCGATCCGGCTGGCCCCCAGCTACGCCGTGGCCTACCACAACCGGGCCCGGGCCCGGTTCGCCATGGGGCTGGCCGAAGAGGCGGTCCGCGACTACGAGGAGTTCATCCGGCTGGCCGACCCGTCGTTCGCCCACGCGGTGGAGCGGGACAAATCGTTCCTGGAGGAGTACCGGGCGGCGCTGGCGTCGGGAAGCGACCTCTCCAAACTGGAGGCCCCCGGCGAAATCCACGCCGCCCCCGCCAGCCGGACGCCGGCGTCGCTGTTCAAGGACACCAAAAACGAGGCGGCCCTGTTCCTCGACATGGTCAACTCCACCGAGATCATGAACGTCTACGGGGCGTTCCACTTCTTCTCGCTGTTCAAGTTCATCGAGGACACGTTCAACGACAAGGCCCGGGGGCGCGGCTGCTCCTACCGCAAGGGGCTGGGAGACGGTTTCATGGCCATCTTCGACAGCCCCGCCCAGGCCACCGCCGCGGCGGTGGAGATTCTGGACGAGCTGGCCCGCTACAACAAGACCGCCTACGAGAAGTACCGGTTCCACATCCGCATCGGCATCGACTTCGGCGAGACCAAGGTGGTCCACGACAACGACCGGATCGGCATCCCGGTGACGGCCGCCGCCCGGCTGGAGAAGATCGGCCCCGAAGCCTTCACCCTGCTCAAGATCAAGCCGGAGGACTATCCGATGAAGGATCGGCTGCTGATCACCTACGCCGTCTACAAGTCGATCGCCGACGATCCGGCCTTCGTCACCCGCGAACTGGGATGGGCGGAGTTAAAAGGGCTCGGCGGCCAGCGGTACGACATCTTCCTGGTCGACTGGAAGAAGAGCCGCTCCGCCAGCGAGCCGTTCCCCCACCACCCGGGCGAGGCCGAGGCGCTGGCCTGAGGAGTTCCCATGGCCGAAAACGACACCACCCAGTCCCCGTTCGACGACGGGGTCTCCCTCTACAAACGGGGGGAGTACGAAAAGGCCATCGACGCCTTCGACCTGGCGATCGCCATCGCCCCGCGCCACGCCGCCGCCTACAACAACCGGGGCTCGGCCCGCTCGGCGCTGGGGAAAAAGGACGAGGCCATCGTCGATTTCGACGCCGCCGTCCGGCTCGAACCCGACTACGCTGTCGCCTACAACAACCGGGGGAACGCTCTCGACGCGCTGGGACGGCGGACCGAGGCCATCGCCGACTACGACGAGGCGATCCGGCTCGACCCGGAATACGCCCTGGCCTACAACAACCGGGGGAACGCCAAGGCGGCCCTGGGCTATCTGCCGCAGGCGATCATGGACTACGACCGGTCCCTCGAACTCGATCCCCGCAGCGCCGCCGCGTGGCACAACCGGGGGACCGCCAAATCGGCGCTGGGCAGGAAGGCCGAGGCGGTGGAGGATTACACCGCCGCCCTGAAGATCGACCCCGCCTTCGCACGGGCACGGAACAACCGGGGGAACGCTTTGGAGGAGATGGGGCGCCTCGACGAGGCCATCGCCGACTACGACGCCGCCATCGCATCCCATCCCGGCTATGCGCTGGCCCACTACAACCGGGGGAACGCCCGCTACGCCGCCGGTCGCCCGCAGGAGGCGCTGGAGGATTACGACACCGCGCTGGAGCTGGACGCCACCTCCCCGTTGGCATGGAACAACCGGGGGAACGTGAAGATGGCGCTTGGCATGAAGGAGGAGGCGCTGGACGACTACGGCGCCGCCATCCACGCCGACCCGACCTACGCCGACGCCTACTACAACCGGGGGAACGCCTACGCCGCGCTGGGCCGCCACGAGGAGGCCATCGGCGACTACACCCGGGCCGTGGCGCGCAACCCCCGGCTGGCGGCGGCGTTCTACAACCGGGCCAACACCCGCGCCGCCATGGGGGACCGGACCCGGGCCATCCACGACTACTCCGCCGCCATCGCGCTTGACGCCAACCACGCCTACGCCTTCAACAACCGGGGCGCCATGAAATCGGCCGCCGGGGACAAGAAAGGCGCCGTGGCCGACTACACCAAGGCGATCCTGCTGATGCCCGGCTACGCTCCGGCCTACCACAACCGGGGGCTGGCCCGCCACGCGCTGACGCAGGAGGCGGAGGCCATCGCCGACTTCGAGACCTTCAACCGCCTCGCCGGGGAAGGGTTCACGAAGATGGTTCGGGGGAACGCCAGCTTCATCGAAAGCTACCGGAAAGCGGTGGCCGAGAACCGCCCCACCGCCGACATTCTCCCGCCGGACGAGAGCCTCACCGCCGCATCGACCGCCGCGCTCCCGTCGGCGGTTTTCCGGGAGACCCGCAGCGAGGCGGTGATGTACGTCGATATGGCCGGGTCGGCGGAGATCATGAAAGAGTACGGGGCGTTCCACATCTTCTCCCTGTTCAAAACGCTCGAAGAGGTCTTCCTCGTCAAGGCCAAGGGGAAGGGATGCCTCTTCTCCAAGGGGCTGGGGGACGGCTATCTGGCGGTGTTCGAGACGGCGGCCAACGCCGTCGTCACCGCCGTGGAGACCATGGCCGCGCTGGACGAGCAGAACCGGAGCGCCGTGAAGGGGGGGCGGATTGACCTCAGGGTCGGCATCGACTTCGGCGAGACGAAAGTGGGCGAGGCCGGAGAGCGCAGCGGCCCCCCCGTGGTCGCGGCGGGGCGGATGCAGGGGCTGCCGTTCGATGCCCTGTCGGAGGTGAAGCTTGACGAATCGGCCTTCCCGGAGCGGAACCTGATCTTCGTCTCCTACATCGTCTACAACAGCGTGAAGGAGAACCCGCTGATCGCCAGCCGCGAGCTCGGCTGGGCGGAGCTGGACGGCCTCTCGGGGCGCCGGTACAACCTCTACGCCATCGACTGGGAAGACTCCATGCGCCGCATCGAAGCGGAACGGAACGCACGGGTGCGGGGGTAACCCCTCTCTTCAGGGGCGCATGACCCAAGAGGTCACCCCTCCCGCCCGCTCCTCTCCTACCTACAAAAGCCCCACACTTTAGCGTCGTTCCCGCCAAATTCCGCATTGACGTCAGTCTGTTTTTTTTACGATAGGGCATCGCTTTTTCTGTATCGTGACGGTAATCACCTGACAGGTGATTACCGTCACGATACATGTTTTAACATTCCCTCTACCCCCTCCCCACCCCCATCCTCTCGAACCACGCCTGTAGCCCTGCCAGCGCTTCCGGCAGGCGGACGGTGAGGGGGCATTCTTTCGCCACCTCTTTGATCAGGTCGCGGACCAGCATGCCGCCGACGCCGAAGCCTTGTAGCGGGGGTAGCACGCCGAGACGGGTGAGGGTGAAGCCCGCCTCCCTTTCTTCAACGGCGCAGACGGCGACGAGGTCGCCGGTCATCTCCGACCCGAAGTAGCGGGCGCCCCGCTCCATCTCGGCGGCCACCTCTTCCGCTGTCACCATCAATTGCGCGGCCACTTCCTCTTCATACACCTGGGCCGCGTCGGCAAGGATCGAAACAATGGTCGGGATGTCGCTCTTCCCCAACTCCCGAAACACGTCCCAACAGGCGCATTGTAGAACCATCGTTCTTCTCCTTTACCCATACAACCGAATCGACCGTAGCGAAGATAGGTCGATTGCGCAAGGCAGGGGGGCTCGCCCCTCGCGTCAGCGGCGAGAAGCCGCATGCGCGGCCCCAACAAGCGCATTGCAATACCATCGTTCGCTCCTATAACTGCGCGTGAATCTTCTCCGCCACCGCCACGCTCACCTTCAACGCTTTGGCGATATCCTCCGCGCTTGCTGCCCGTATCCCTTTCACCGAACCGAACGTCTTCAGCAGCACCGCTTTACGTTTGCCGCCGATCCCTTCCACCTCGTCCAACGCCGACCGGGTCATCTGCCCGTCGCGCAAGGTCGTGTGATAGGCCACGGCGAACCGATGCGCCTCGTCCCGCACCCGCTGCAACAGATGCCTCCCTGCCGACGACGGCGGGAACGGCGCCACCTCTCCGCCGGGGCGCAGGAAAAGATCGGTCTCCGGGTTCTCCCGGTCTTCCCCTTTGGCGACGCCGAGGATCGGGGGCGGCTCGATGCCGATCCTCTCGAACGTCGCCACCACCGACGACAGTTGCCCCTTCCCCCCGTCGATCAGCAACAGGTCGGGGAACTCGGCCCCCTCCCGCGCCATCCGGCTAAAGCGTCGCTCGATCACCTCCGCCAGCGAGGCGAAATCGTCATTCCCCCCCACCGACTTGATCTTGTACTTCCGGTACTCCTTCTTGTTCGGCGCCCCGTCGGTGAAGACCACCACCGACCCAACCCCCATCAGCCCGGAGGTATGGGAGATGTCGTACCCCTCGATGACTTTCGGCGCGTCCTCCAGCCCGGCCAGCGCCGCGATCTCCGCCAACCCTGTCGCCAGCCCCTCTTCGGAGTTCACCAGAATCGCCAGTTTCAGCGCGGCGTTCTTCTCGGCCATCTCGACCAACTTCGCCTTGCGCCCCCGTTGGGGGACGACGATGTTCACCTTCCGCCCCTTCGCCGCCGAGAGTCGCTCTTCCAGGCTCTCCACCCCGTCGGGCACTTCGGCCACCAGCACCTCGCGGGGTATCTCCATGCCGCCGGTATAGAACTGCCGGATGAAGGCGGCCAGCGCCTCGGGGCGGTCGAGCCTATCGAGCCGGTCGAAGACGAAGTGCCGCTCCCCCCGAAACTTGCCGTTGCGGACCTGATAGATCTTGATGATCCCTTTCCCCCCCTGCTCGCAGGCGGCGATGACGTCTTCGTCCGCATCGGCGGTGGCGGTCACCGACTGCCGCCCGTTCAGGCGGCGGACTCCTTCGATCTGGTCGCGGTACCGGGCGGCCACTTCGAACCGTTCGTCGTGGGCCGCCTCCCACATCCCCTTCTCCATCAGGGCCAGCAACTCTTCGTTCTTCCCCTTCAAGAAGAGCTTCACCTGCTCCACCACCGCCGCGTTTTCCTCCGGCGTCGTCTCCCCGGCGCAGGGGGCCAGGCACCGGCGCATCTGGTAGTTCAGGCAGGGGCGACGGGTCGGCGCCTTGTCCAGGTTGTCCTTGCTCTGGCGCAGGGGGAAAAGGCGGTGGATCAGCCGCAGAGTGGTCCGGACGGAGGCGGCGGAGACGTAGGGGCCGAAGTAGGCGGCGCCGTCCTTCTCCACCTTTCGCACCAGCAGCAACCGGGGGTAGCGCTCGGCGGTCAGTTTCAGGTAGGGGTAGCTCTTGTCGTCTTTGAGCAGCACGTTGTAGAACGGCTGGCTCTCTTTGATCATGTTGTCTTCGAGAACCAACGCCTCCATCTCGGAGGCGGTGACGACGAGGTCGATGTCGGCCACCCGTCCGACCATCAGGGCGATCCGGCTGGAGTGGGCCGCGCCCGTCTGAAAATAACTTCGCACCCGCTGGCGCAGGCTCTTGGCCTTGCCGATGTAGAGGATCGTCCCGTTGGCGTCTTTCATCCGGTAGACCCCCGGCTCGGGCGGTAGGGCGCCCAGGATGTCGCGCAGATGGTCGAAGCGGTCGTTCATCGCTCAATTATAGATGAACCGGCGTCCCCCAATTTGGTAGAGGGTCCGCGCAAAATCGTAGGGATTCGTGAGACATGCAAGAAGCGGCTTTACCTCAAACATCACAACATATTGTTTTATTGCACTAACACTCTCCTTACTCAAACGGCACAAGGGTTGCTTTTGGTATGAAGCGTAACGCTGGAGGGTCGCATGGACGCTGTCAACTTGCCGGTCACGGCGGTCATCACGCTGATGATCGGTTGCACGATCCTCGCGGTAGCTTTTGTCGATGGCTCGCCCCTGTCGGCCAGTCCCGCTCCCCGCATGGAACGGGAGGCGGCGATGTCGACGGTGGGGGAACGGATGATCTCCCGCGCGGTGGCGGGAGCCCAGAGGGCGGATGTGGCCCTGCTGGTAAAGGAGGCCCGGGCGACCTACGGGGCGGAGGGGCTGCCGCTGCTGCAGGAGGGGGCGGACCGGCTTCTGACCCGCAGTGACGACGCACAGACACGGGGGATGGTCCGAACGCTCCGGATGGAACTGGACCAGATCGCCCGGAGCGAAAAGGCGGCGGCTATCGTCGCCATGGATGAGCAGAGCGCCGCGCCGCTGTCGAGTGGCGCCGAACCGAATACGGACGAACCGACTCTTCACTGACCTTGCTACGGGAGGATGAGCTACCGGAGGCGAACAACGATCGGTCGACTGGATAGGACCGAAACGGAAGGGGCGCCCCCGCGCCTCTTCCGGCCTCCCTGCCTTGTCCGCCAGCGGTCCACTCCCCCGCTGGCGGACCGAAATACGACGATGAAGTGGTGGTAACTTCTCGGTACAGTTGTCTTGCTCCGGCCTGACGGACAAAAACCCGGTCTCCCCAGACCGGGTTTTTGTCTTCCTCACGTTTCGACAAAGACCCGGCGTCTTCGCCGCCTCACCCATGACCGGTTTTTTGTCTTCCCTACTCCTTCTCATGGGCGCGTTCATCGCCCGCGCAATACCCGACAGGTATCACAGGCGTGGAAAACTATCTGCGTTGGCTCCGGGGTGTCGAAACCAGTCTCGAAATCCTCACGTATTCCCACATACGTTCCGGTTTCTCGCCTGCTTTCTCCTACCGGAGCCTTCCTCGATAACGTTTTTCCACGGCCTGATAGACGTCCATGCGCTGACGGGTAA